>JAIRLW010000604.1 GCA_031259095.1 Planctomycetaceae bacterium
CGGCAAATTCACGTACATAAACGTGACTATTGAGCGAACCGTCCACAAGAAGAACGCCTTCCTGAACATTGGTGTCTCCGGTGTACGTGTTTCGACTATTGAGAACGGAAATAGAATCGTAACCTGTTTTTACTACGCTTCCGGTTCCGGTAATCGGCGTGATCATGCCTTCCGACCATGAACCGTCTGTTTCATTTTTGATGCGGTTAAAATCAAGTTTTAGTTCCGCGCTTTGGGCGAGGCGTATTTCTTTGGAACCGGAAGTGGCCTGTTCGTGAGTAAGTTTCAGCGTTCCGGCTTCGACATTGGTAACACCATCGTAAGTGTTTTTCGCCGCAAGAACTAATGTTCCAAGTCCTTTTTTCGTCAACGTTTTACCATCCCAAACGGCGGGATCGAAGGTTCCGGTTACATTTTTCAGTTCTACGCCGAGCGTAAATTCGCTGTCGGGATTGGTCAGAGTGAAGTTTCCGTGAGCGTCTTTTGAAGCATTCCAACGTAACGATTGACCAACCGACAATTCTTTGTTATCGCCTGTTTTTGTAACACCAAGAAACAAATAATCGACATTCGGTTCTTCACCGCCAACCTTAATCTTAATTGTTCCAAGATCATCGTCAATCGGATGATCGGATTTGATGAGAAGATGTAGAGAATCAGTTGTTCCGATTCCCTCAACATTCAAAACGGAATTTTCACCGAGCGAAACATTTCCGGCATGAATGAAATTGTTACCAAGCAACACCGATAATGTTCCGTTAATAGTTAGATTTTCTTTAACCTCGATAGTTGCGCGAGGTTGTAGAGAAAGAACGGCGTCTTTTTGAACCGACAAATTGGTGTTGGCGACCAATTGCGTTGTTGTCAAACCTGTACCGCCAACTTGTAACGTTCCGGCATTGACCAAAATATCGCCGGTAAATTTATATTGAAGTCCGCCAAGCGTTTGTGAACCGTTGCCGTTTTTAATAAACTGTTTTCCGTTAAGAATTGTTCCGTTGAACACTGGCGCAAAGCCGGTTTTGGTTTGATTGATCAATAAAGTGTAACCTTGCATATCGACGATTCCGCTTCCTTGCAACGAACTAATGGACCGATTGTTATTGCCGGATTGATATTTGCCGCTGGAAATAACCGTTAAATCCGTTCCTTGCGAAATATTGCCAATCACAATTCCGTTTTCGATTCGCGTTGTTCCTGTGTAACTATTATTACCGTTCAAAATTAATGTTCCGGTATTCTGTTTCACCAAATTTCCAGAACCCTTTAATACTCCAACGAAAATGTCTTCATTGGCATTGTTGACGGTGAAATTGTAATTGCCTGCCATTTCAATAGTTCCATTACCTCCAACAGCGGCAACCTGCCGATGTGCATTTCCGGTACGATAAAAAGTACCGGTTTCGACCGTCAAAACGGTATCTGTCGGAATATTGTTAACCAACGTTCCTTCTTTAATGGTTGTTGCTCCGGTCCACGCCGTTTGCGCATTGATCGTCATTGTCGCGGCTCCGGTTTTGATCAAATGACTTTTTGTATCATTTTTATTGTAATACGGATCGGTTGAATCAATATTTCCGTGCGCAATTCTCTGCGTTCCTACAACGGTCAAATCTGCTAATGTTTCAAAAATTGCGGTGGAACCGCTATCAATCGTGATTCTTTGATCAAAGGCGTTGACAATATTTCGGTTTTGCAAAATTCCTCCGCCGTGTTTGAAGGAAACGCCGCCGGTTCCGAGATTGCCGGACGTGTCTTCGTCCAAGTTGGAATACGAAAGTGTTCCGCCGTAAATATAGGTTCCGCCTTGATAAGTCGATTTTCCGCGCAAAAATGTTGTTGTTCCGATTTCTGATTTGGCAAGGATTCCCAGACCGGTAATTCCTTTATTGTAATTTCCCTCAAAAGCAAGTTCCAAAATACCGATTCCCTGACTGTTTTGCTCTACTAGAACTGTTTGCTCATCAGGAGCATCAGATAATCCGGTTGCTTCGGCATACTTCAATTTGAGCGTTCCATCGATAACCGTTGTTGCTCCGGTGTAATCGTTTGGGCGTAACGGCGATCGTTCTTCCCAATCCAAAACAGCTGTTCCTTTGTCCGTTTTGGTAAGATTACCGTCACCGCTAATATATCGGTCATAAACCTGATCAATTTCCTGACCGCGTTGGTTGGTCATTGAGGCAAAGTCAAGAGATAAACCGCTGGTGTTCGCTTTCAAATCAACGACATTCGTTTTACCGGTTGCGTCAACATCGAGAATATGTAACTCGCTGTTTTCTTCGATTGATGTGATTCCTGTATAATTGGACAACCTTTTTATTGTTTCGTTTGGTTGATCGTGATTATAACCGCGTACAAAAAAACTGGCGTCTTCCAAAACTTCGACATTGCCTTCACCGGTAATAATCCGGTCGTATGGATTGTCTTTTGAAGAATCTGTCACACTAAATTGCGGTTGCGGTTTAAATTGCAGTGCGGAATTGGCTGCAATTGCCACTTCACTTGTTTTTCCGGTTGAATTAACGCTGGCGATTCGGATTTTTCCGCTGTTGATTAATGTTTTTCCGGTGTAATCGGAATCGTTTGCGGTCAAATAAAGAATTTCCGTACTGCCGTCTGACGCAGAATAAAGACTGTTTCCCCGCAATTCGAGATTACCTTTTCCTGTGATTGTATTGTTGACTGTTGCAACCAATTGATAAGTCGAGGAATCACTCGCATCATAAATTTGGTTCGGGACATAAGGCAGCAATAAAGAATTTTCCAGATCGCGCGTTAAATGAAATTGTAACAATGAGGATTCATGGGCAATATTAACCGTTCCGGTTCCGAAAGGATTAAACGTAATCGTGTGGTTACTATTGGTATTATCGTTATCATCGAAAGCATGACGACCGACCAATGTTCCCGCATTAATATCAGTACCGCCGGAGTACGTACTATTGACATTAGCAAAAATCTGTGTACCGGGTTCAGTCTTGATAACCTTTGCGTCACTTCCGTTGATTTGACCGGAAAAAATGTATTGACCGTCGCTAACGTTAATGTATAATTTGTGATCGCGCAACTCAACTCTTGCATCAGAAGGATTCGTTGGCGGATCCTGTCCGTCAATTCCTTTTTGCCAGTCGCTTAATCCCGCAATACTTCGTTCTGCGTCAAATGCATCGTAAACTGCTCCATTGAATACCGTCAAAACGCCTCGCCCGATATTTTTTCGTAACGTTCCAGCCCGAACAGTTGTGTCCGCATTTCCGTTTACGTTTCCGTAAATAGTCAATGTATTGCTATTGTCTTTGAATATTTTTGTTCTGGATTGGGTAGAGATAGAATTAACAAACAGATCGTCTGTCGTATCAGTTGCAAAGGTCAATTCTGCAGTGTTTTGCAGAGTAAGTCCTCCGGTTCCAGCGCCGCCGGTATTTCCTAATATTAAGTAAGCGTTATCGACGGTCGTTCCGCCCCAATAAGAGTTGGCGGAATCAAAAGTTACGGAAGTTTTCGTCGATAAATTTTCCGTCAAGGTTGTAATATAAACTCCGCCGGCTCCGTCAATACCGATCAGACTGTTATTTTCGTTCGTAAATTGATATTTACCGGCGTTGACAATCATTCCGATTCCAGATTTTCCATAACTCTCCAAACTGCTCCAAAAATCGCCGATCTGCACGCCGCCGCTTTGGACTGTAATATTTCTTGCTTCGGTAACTTCGAATCTTACGACATCGCCGTGAAGGAATGTATTTGTGGTTCCATAATTATCAATAGTTCCCGACCAATTCTGTGACGTCGCATCCCAACGATTGTTTGCATTACCGGTCCATGTAACTTTACCGACGTATGATTGAAAATTTTGAATCGAAATATCAACAGTTTTACTTTCAACACCATCAGGAGGCGTCGTAGGAGTTTGAACCAGAGTTCCTTTTAAACGTCCGTTGGCACTAGCCACAACATCATTCCAATTTTCTCCGCGAACCAGAACAGGAAAATTGGTTCCATAAGTATCTAGTTTATCGAGTTGGTTTCGGCTCATATCAAAAATCCGAATTGGTGGAGCAGCATAAGTCGGAATAGCATCTTGTTCAGGAGCGGTACCCGTGTAATTATATCGAAGTAGTTGTACGGTTGTTCCATTACTTGTTCCTTGCCCTACGTTACCAAAACCCATAAGATTAATGTTACCGCGATTTGTCGGATCGAATAACGTCACATTTCCTCGTAATTCCAAAATCGGTTGACCGACGGTATAATTTGTTACATCAAGTCCTATCGTAACATTGTTTTGAAGTAGAATATTAGCGGCTTCAATAAAGTTATCAACACGAGCAAGGACGAGATTACCATTGCCGTCAACGACAGGAGTACCGTCTTCTTCATCAAAGGTTGGGTTGTTTCTGTGACCGCGAGCGTTTAATGTTGTATTGTTTCCCATCGTAAACAGCATCGCGTCATCTGTTCCTTGTAACGTAATAGAAGCGCCGCGCATTAATTCCAATGTTCCCTCACTAACGCTGAACAGATTATCTCCAGTTGCCCAAAGATTACTTTGATTGGCTAATATGATGGGCGTACCATTGTTCAATAAGATATTACCGTTTTCGTCTTTTGCGGTAACCAGATCGAGCCGCCATAAACCTAGTCCGTCTTTAGTAGTATAAAGATTATAATCGAGTGCGGCGGCGGTTCCTATCATGGCTTCATTGGAAATAGCAATGTAAGGAGCCGACAAGATATTAGGCAGCGGATATTGTGCGTTGACATTCATCGTAAATCGAACAGTGTCATCAGCCTCTAAAACATAGTTGTAGTCACTATTTTGTGGTTCCAATGCCAAAACAGAATTTAAACCGGAAATCGTATTACGGTTAAATATATGCGGATCATGATCTTCAGTTTGAGCGGACACATTCCAACTGGAGAGCGAAACGAGACAACATGTCGCTAGTAGGAGCAATAATGTCGATAATCTGCGATCCATAAGAAACATCCTTGTTTCACACTGTGGAACCGGGGCTGGATAGGTAATTTTTTCCGACTGTCCAATAAAAAACGCCTAAACAGTATCATCAACTTTATCGGCGTGTTCCATAAAAGAGTTTATTCTTTTTTAGGGAGGGAATGGCTAACGTACTTTACACTCATTGCCATCCGCACACAGGGTCATAGTCGGCTATCGCCGACGCGACCTTTCGGCGAAAGGTTGCCCACCTAAAGGTCGCCTACCTTAAAATCACTACCCCAAAAATTCCAAAATAATCCGAAAAATTTCAGGTATTCTCTTGACAAAGTATTTATAAAATTTG
>JAIRLW010000002.1 GCA_031259095.1 Planctomycetaceae bacterium
CGCAACCGGAGTTCCGGCATTTTCGTACTCTTTAGCCACTTTCCAAAACGACCGCTCAATATGTTTTGTCCATTGATCCGTCACTTCCTCCGGCGTTCCGTTCGGAAACGAAAGTGTCACAATAATATTATTACTGTCCATTTTCGGAAAAACCACGAAAGGAACGGTTCCTGAAAAAACCAGCGCGAGTGTTACGGCAAACGTACAAAGGCAGCCAACAATGAAAACGATTCGATTTCGTAACAACCAAATAACCGACGGTCTGTACAGATACCGGATGGTTAGTTCCATAGCCCAGTCAGTATAACGGCTCAACCAACGGAACGGAATCAGAAGCCACAAAAAAATGTACAAATATCCGCTAAGCATTTGAAGGAACAAATTTTTTCGATGAGCAAGATGACACGGAAGAATGGCGAAACATTCACTGAGCGAAGACACGAGCATGACAATCAGCACGACCGGAAGACTGTAAAAGATTTTTCCCAGCATTCCTGAAACGTACAATAATGGAAGAAACGCAATGATGGTGGTCAGCACGGACGCGAAAATTGACGGGAACACTTCCGCAATTCCATCAATTGCCGCGTTAAGATAATTTTTGCCGCGTTTGCGATGAGTGTAAATATTTTCTCCGGTAACAATCGAATCATCAACCACAATCCCCAACCCCATAATGATTCCGAATGTTGTAATCATATTAAGCGTAAAACCGGACATGTAAAGCCAAAAACTTGTTGCGAAAATAGCAAACGGAATGCCCAACGCAACCCAAAACGCAAGTTTAATCTCAAGAAACAACGCCAAAAGAATCAGAACAATAAGTAAACCCTGAATCCCGTTTTCCAATAAAAGTTGGAGACGTTCACGAACTTCCACAGAATGATCGCCCCATGAAACCAACGAATAACCTTCAGGCAAAACTCCGGAACGGTTTTTCTTCTCGATAAATTCGTACACATTATCAACCATTGCCAACAGGTCTTCGTTTTTATTGCGTAAAACATCAAGGCTGATAACCCGTCTGCCGGAGATTGAAGAAGTATCATTGGGAATTCCTGTTTCCGGCGGAGTGTAAACAGTGGCCAACACGGCGCTGTCAATAAATTCGTCACGAATATTAGCAATTTCGTTCAATTTAATCACGGCGCCGTCGCGGGATGTGATAAACGGCAATTCCCCGATTCCCTGACCATCGTAACGCCGATTGTCGGTTCGGACATTGATTTCCTGTGACGGCGCACGAATTGTTCCGCCCGGCGTTTGAATATTTTCCGCGCGGACAATTCGTGCCGCCTGATCCAGCGTGAGATGATAAGAACGAAGCGTATTTTCAGGAATTTCAATATCAATCTGATAATTTTTTGTTCCAATAAGATTGACCAACGAAATACGCGGATATTGTAACAATTCCTCCCGTAAATTTTCGGCAATTTGACGCAGAGTCAATGCGGTTTCAACAGAATCGTCATCGGGACCGAGAACGCCAATAGAAATAACTGTTTCTTGTAATTTAAGCCGTTGAACCGTTGGTTGCTCAATCATTTCAGGCAGTTGCGGCGTAATACGGTCAACCGCATCTTTCACCTCATTGAGAACACGGTCAATATTTTTAATATCGCTTCGGAGTTCGATCATAACCATCGCGCCGCCTTCGTTTGCGGAAGAAGTTATTTTTCGTACACCTTCGAGAGATTGAAGCGATTCTTCAATTTTCTGACAAATTCCGTTTTCCACTTCTTCCGGCGTTGCGCCGGGATATTGCACAGAAATGATGATCTGCTCAATATCAAAATCAGGAAATGTTTCACGCTTGAGTTTAAAACCACAGATAATCCCAATGATAATGATGGTCATCATCAGAACATTCATCGCCGGAGAATTTAAAATCGTCCATCGCAAAATCGAGTGTAACATATTTTTTTAATAACGTTATTTCTGTTGGAAATTTTAAAAATATTTTTTATCCCATTAGCCTTATCCTATTAGTCCCTACTGTCCCTATTGTCCCTACAATTGGGACAGTAGGAACAAATGAGACAATTGAGACAATTGAGACCAATAGGAATTATTTTTGAGCGACATTTTTTGTTCCGGTATTAATAACCCGAACATTTCCTCCTTCTACCGGAGCGGCGAGCGGTGAAACAACAACGAGATCGGTTGGCGACAATTTTTCCGAATCGGCGTAAAACAGCACGCTGTCCGCAACCGTTGTTGCAACATGAATTGTATGACGGTGTAATTGACCGTTGGTTGCCGTCCAGATGGTGTTGCCCGGAAGCAATGCTTTTTCGGGAATCCGGTACAACGAAATAGCCGGTTTGGAATGAACAATAATTGAAACATACATTCCCGAAAACAACGTTGGCGGCGCAATTTTTATACTATTATTATTTCCGTGAACGTGGACGGAACGGACCGACTGGGGATCATCGACTTTCACCCGACAAGGAACCATTCGTGTTATCGCGTTGAGACTGCCGCCGTCCAGAGTGTTGAGCGTTCCTTCCCACGCCCATTGTTCGCCATCGATTTCGTACAAAATTGTTGCCGGCGTCGGCGAAAAAATGTAACCGCTATTTTCCGTTTCGGTTTGACGCCAAACCCATTGAATTTGTTTCATATACAAACTGCATTGAATTTCCAGTTGCGACGTATCCAGAATTTTCGCAACACTTGTTCCGCGTTGAACGAAGGAGTTGATTTCAAAAGAATCCGATGTGACAACGCCGTTAATCGGCGCCTTTACTTCAGTGCGTTCCAGATTGAGTTTTGCGGTTTTAAGGGCGATTTCCTCTTTCCGCAGCGCAACAGCGAGTTTATTTTTTTGCGTTTCATAAATACTGAGTTGGTTATTCAATTTCTGAATCGTTTCCTCCGCGCTCAACAGCGAGGACTGAGCCGTATCCAATTCCGCCGCAGAAATAGCGTTACGCTGCGCCAAAACCTGATTCCGTTCCCAATCGCGTTTACGAAGTTCGAGTTGTTTTGCGGCGAGTTCCAATTCTTTTTTGGTGTTTTCGATCTGAACCGCATTTTCTGTAAGATTAACATTGGCTTGTTCGATGGCTTCGGTCAACTGTTCAACTTCAAGAGCATAATCTGTCGGATCAATTCGTAACAAAATTTCTCCCGACTGAACAGAACGTCCCAACCGGCAATTATCTGATTTGTAAACAATCCGTCCCGCAATTTCCGGTACAACATCAAGTTGCCGAAACGGAATGACTTCGCCATCGACTTTGAAATCAATACCGTCATAATGTTGTTCAATCGGAACCGCTTCAACGGTATCCACTGCCGTATGACTGTCGGAACTTTTCGGAACGGTTTTAGGAATCATCAGACAGCCGATAATAATTCCCGTCAACACCAAAAGGATCAGTGAAACCGCCGCTTGAAAAAGAATCGAGAAAATTGAAATTTTTTCAGTTTTCATTGTTGCTGTGTTTTTAAAAAAGTGATTAAAATAAACGAATTGGGAAGCCTCTAAAAAATAATTAGTCGAAAAAATTAATTGAAAAAACTTTATTTTAGGCAAATAAAGTTGAACGGCGTTTTAGTTTCCGTTTTCCATCTTGATCTGTATCTTTTTTATTCAAACCCTTTCGTCCTCCGAAAGTTCCATAATTTTTTTATCTGTTATAAACAACTTCTAAAAACTTGTTTTTTGATCGACCGAAATCGATTTTAATCGAAGTTTTTAGAAGTTCCCTATATTGATTTATACTTTATACTTTAAAATCCGATTGTGTAGGGATACTCCGGCGTGCATTATACATTTTGATAAAAAAACGCTAAAAGAGCAATAACTGCAATTACTTCAAGAAGTTCGGGCAATACAACGCCGAAAAGTGAAAAACGAATAAGAGGTAAAAATTTTGCCGAATTTTTTACTGAATATTTTCTGCGATTTGTTCTTATCTCT
>JAIRLW010000044.1 GCA_031259095.1 Planctomycetaceae bacterium
TGCGGGACGGCGATCAGGCGGCAGGTTTCGCGTTTGACCGGAAAACTAAGCCTGTACTGGCAGTTGCGTTGGCGAAAACGGGAGTGGATATTATTGAAGCAGGTTTTCCGCTTTCTTCGCAGGCTGATTTCAATGCGTGCTATGATATTGTTACCGCGTTGAACGATTTTCCTGTTCAGACGGCAGTGATGTGTCGCGGAAAAATGAGCGATATTCGAAAAACGGCGGCGGTTCTTGATGATACCGGAATTCTTCATGTTACATTGCCGGTCAGTGACGCTCATCTTGCCGCTTTTTTGAATATTTCACGGACACAATTGATTGAAAGAGCCGTTAAAATGGTTTCTTTTGCATCAGGACTTGTTTCGTCGGTTGAAATTGGAGCCGAAGACGCCACGCGATCTGAACCCGATTTTTTGTGCGAATATTGTCATGCGGTTATTGACGCGGGCGCGTCGGTGGTGAATATTGCCGACACCACCGGATTGTTCACGCCGCCGCAGATTATTTCACTTGTTACGTTATTGCGGCGTCGGGTTTCCGGTTTTTCGTCCGGTCTGGCACGTTTGAGTATTCATTGCCATAACGACGCCGGTCTTGCCGTTGCGAATACGCTTGCTGCTATTGAAGCCGGTTGTGATCAAATTGAGGCGACAGTCGGCGGTCTTGGCGAACGCTCCGGCAATGCCGCACTTGAAGAGGTTGCCGTCAATCTTTTCGTACACCCTGAAATTTACAACGTCTCGACCAGATTACATGCGGAAAATCTTGGCGGGTTGGCGGATTATTTTTATCGTGTTACGGGAATTTCTCCCGGTCCGATGAAACCTCTTATTGGTTGGAATGTTTGCGCACACGCTTCCGGTCTTCATCAACAAGGGCTGGCTCATTCTTCAAACAATTATTTACCGGAAACAGCACGAATTTGTAACGCCGTACCGGAACGGATTGTTTTATCGCGTCATTCCGGTAAAGCCGGAGTTCGGCTTATGGCGGAACAACTCGGTTTGATCAAACCCGATAATACGGTAACAGAACAACTTTTGAATCATATTAAAGAATCCGGTTTACGGACATTGGGCGTTACGGAGTTTCTGAAACTGGCAGCCGAACATCATTTATTGCCGGTTGATTTTCCGCAGCCGATTTCTTGCAACAGTTTTTCGGAATACCGGACAGACAATCATTGTCGTGTAACGGGAATCGTTTCTGTTGTTGCCGGTAATAATGAACAAACGGTTACCGGTGAAGGTTTGACGGTTGAATCGGCGATTCTGGACGCGGTAAAAAAGAGGAGCGGTTTGTCCATTCAGTTGAATAAAACGGAACTAATTGGTAAAGAGGGACAATTTCATTTATATGCGGAAATGTTGATTGATGGTCGAACAACGATTACGGCGGCGCGTTTTGGCGGTCATCCTTCGCGTCTTCTTTTTGAATGTTGCCTTGATGCTGTTAATCAGGTTCAGAGGAAACACCCAAACAAAGAATGATTCGAGGGAATTCTAAAAATTTGTCTTTTGATCGACCTAATTCGACCTAATTCGACCTAATTCGATCTAATTCGACCGTAATATATTCAGTGGAATTTTTGTTTTTGGGGGCGGAATTGCCCCCTTTTGCGGTGAACTTGCCCCCGTTCAGAGCAAACTTGCCCCCGTTCAGAGCAAACTTGCCCCCATTCAGAGTAAACTTGCCCCCATTCAGAGTAAACTTGCCCCCGTTAGGGACGATAGGGACTCATGGGGACTCAATAGGACAAATCCGTTGTTTTTCCTATCTTCGGTGTGTTTTGCGATATTCAGCGTCTTTTGCGTTTAAATTTAACACAGAATACACAAAAGGACGCAGAAAATGGGAACGTTGAGACCGTTACAAAGATTCCGCTGAATAATTACATTCGACCTAATTCGACTAAAATCGATTTTGGTCGATTTCAGTCGAAATTTTGAGAAGTTCCCTTTTGTAAGACCCCAATTTGTTAAATAAATGGTATTTTTAGAGATTCCCGTTTGGAAATCTTTTCCTCCCTCATTGTCAAAATACTGATATTCCTGATAATAGAGAGGAAATATAGAACGGTTAATGAGATAAAATCTGTTTTTCCGTTATTCCCATCCCAAAGGTTAACTATTTACTTGTTTTACTAAAATCCCATGTTCGAAACACTTCAAGACAGCCTGATGTCAGCCATCCGAACCTTACGTGGCCGCGGAAAACTGACAGAATCGAATATGCGAGAAGGTCTTGACCTGGTACGGCAATCATTGCTCGAAGCCGACGTCAGTTTTCCTGTTGTCAAAGATTTTATTGCGAAAATTTCCGAACGGGCTCTTGGTGAAAGTGTTCGGAAACTGCTCGACCCAACCGAACAATTAGTCAAAATTGTCCATGAGGAATTGATTCAACTCATGGGTCCCGTCGATCACGATTTGCACCTTCGAAAACCATTCGCCACCTTTATGCTTTGCGGGTTGCAAGGTTCCGGTAAAACAACCACTTGCGGAAAATTAGGAAAATTACTCGTCAAACGCGACCTAAAACCAATGCTGGTCGCCGCTGACCTCCAACGTCCGGCTGCCATCGATCAACTCGAAATTTTAGGGCAATCAATCGGTGTTCCGGTTCATGTGGATCGTGAAAGTAAAAATCCCGTTAAGGTTTGTCAGGATGCTGCCCGAAAAGCCGCTTCGCTTGGTGTTGATGTTCTTATTCTCGATACCGCCGGACGTTTACATATCGATGAAGAGTTGATGGAACAACTCCGACAAATCGAACAGGAACTCCAACCTGATCAGGTTTATTTCGTTGTGGACGCTATGACCGGTCAAGACGCGGTCAACAGCGCTAAAGCGTTCAACGAAGCTCTCGAACTTGACGGCGTTATTTTGACAAAACTCGATGGCGATACACGCGGCGGCGCGGCATTGTCGGTCAAACATATCACCGGAGTTCCCATTAAATTTGTCGGAACCGGTGAATCGGTTGAATCTCTCGAAGAATTTTATCCCAACCGAATGGCAGGACGCATTCTCGGAATGGGTGATATGTTAACGCTGATCGAACAGGCAACCGAACAACTCGATAAAGAAACAATCGAAAAACAACAAGAACGACTCGCCAAAGGAGAATTTACGCTCGACGATTTCCGAAGTCAAATGGGTCAGGCGAAACGTCTCGGATCGTTTGGCAAACTACTGGGATTCATACCGGGAATGGGCGAAATCACCAGTATGATGGGAAAAATGAATGTTGACGCCGATGATGAATTGAAGCGTGTTGGCGGAATTATCGACTCCATGACCCCAGACGAAAAACAGAATCCTAAAATTATTGACAATAGCCGTCGTCATCGAATTGCCGCTGGCGCCGGTGTGGAACCGCAACAGGTTAGCGATCTTATCAAATCTTTCCTGCCGATGGCGGAAATGATGAAATCCATGTCTTCAATGAATGGACGCGACCGAATGGCGGTATTGCAACAAATGACCAAATCCTTCGGAAAAAATCCCATCAACGGAGTTACGCCGCCCAAAAAAGGAACCGGAAAACGACTCACCTCACAAGAAAAAAATGAAGCCCGAAAAAAACGGGAAAAAGAAAAAAAGAAAAGAGAAAAAGAAAAAGCAAGAGAAAAATATAAAAAATAAGGAAAACTTCTAAAAACATATTTTTGATTGAATAAAATCTCGATTTCAATCGACTAAAATCGATTTCAGTCGATTGAAATGAATATTAAATTTTGACACAATGAATCGACGTCATTTTTTACAATCCACATTGGCTGTTCCCATTCTTGAAAGAATTCTTTCAACGAATATTTTCGCTCAATCGTTTCAATCTTCATTTCAGGAATTACCAAACATGAATATGACAAAAACAATTTTGATTGCCGCTGATCCATTTGCTGTTACACTCAAAGATGCTTTGAGTGTTCATCTTAGGGGAAAAGGTTATGAAGTTATTGATCTTGGAGCAACACAAAACGAAGAAATTCCTTATTTTGAAAGTGCTGCCGAAGTTTGTAAAGCCATCCAATCAGGAAAATCCGACCGTGCAATTTTGCTTTGCGGAACTGGAATGGGAATGTCTATTGTTGCTAATCGATTCAAAGGAATTGTTGCGTCGGTTGTTGAATCGGTGTTTGCGGCGAAAATGTGCCGCGTGATCAACAATGCTAATGTTCTTTGTCTTGGCGCAATGATTTGGGGAGACTGGATGGCGAAAGAAGCGGTTGATGTTTTTCTCACAACAAAATTCACCGACGGTCTCGAACCGCTCGCCGATTTTCTCAAAGACGCCGAAAAAAAAGTTGAGGCAATCCGTGATAAAAATTAACCGTTACGTTATAACATCTCCTAAAAATATTCTCACATTGCAATCCGATGTTTTCAATCGTACTTGGAACCAATAACCGAAAAAAAGGAATCGAATTGGCGGAATTGCTTGCTCCGTTCAATATTAACGTTCAAACGTTATCTGATTTTGAGAACAAAATTGATGTTAACGAAGACGGAACAACATTTCTTGAAAACGCACGAAAAAAAGCGGCGGAACAAGCGCGGTTCCTTAATGCGTGGGTGATTGGCGAAGACAGCGGACTTTCTGTTGATGCGTTGGACGGCGCTCCCGGCGTTTATTCGGCACGATTCGCCGTGTTCTCAGAAAAATCATCGGAAGACCGCGCCAACGCCTCTGATGAAGACAACAATCGTTTGCTTCTCGAAAAACTTGGCGACACTCCATTGGAAAAAAGAACTGCCCATTATACCTGTGCGGCAGCCTTTGCCGATCCTTCCGGCAATATTCAATGTGAATATGAACAATATTGTCGCGGAAGAATTCTTTTTGAACCGACAGGAACTGGCGGATTTGGTTATGATCCGTTATTTGAAATTGTGGAATATCACCGAACATTGGGCGAATTAAAACCGGTAGTTAAACGGGTCATCAGTCATCGCGCCCGAACAATGCGGTTGTTAATCCCGACTATTGTCCGTATTTTCTGATACGAATTTTTGATACTTGGCGTCTTTGTTTCTCTGAATGAACAACTAATCTATGAATGCTAGGAACCATTGGGGAACCTCTAAATAGACCCGTTTCCAAAAACAAACTATTCGATTTTAATCGACTGAAATCGAAATAAAATTAATTTTTAGAAATACCCGATTGTTTTTTTGTTTTACTGTTTCCGGATTTTTAATGTACGAAATATCGGTTGAGATTGATTCCTCCGCGTAGTTCTTCTTCGATTAGTTGGAGTTTATTTTCCAGATGTTCGATTCGGCGTTGCAGTACCGGAATCAGATTTTCTTCTTCGGCTGCACGCTTTTGACGCGGAACTTCGGGATAGCCGAGATGTCGGGACAACGCGGAAAAAAGATATCGCGTATCGCGTTTTCGGGTTGCAAACGCGATACGTCCTTCACGTTCCCCAAACAATGTAACAATTTCCGACTCTTCGTTTTTCTGTTTATAAAATTCGCTTCGATAAAAAATCATGTCGGCTAGGTCCGCTAAACCAACCTGCCGACGCAAAATATTAAGCCAAGTTTTCCAATCGTCATTGTAAATATCGTCCCGAATCATCACTTCCAAACCGCGATCATATCCAAGCCGATTCCGGCAAAGCGTTTCAAATTGGTAAAAGAAAAGTCCTTGAACCGACGGATTTTCACTACGATATTTTGCTTCACGAGCCAGAATTTCAAGAGCGATTCGGAAATCAAACCGACCTGCTTCACGTTCACTTTCCGCAATAACAAACGCTTGAAACGGCGTAAAATAATGTTCAATCCGTTGCATTGCCGCCGATAAAACTCCCGTGTGTTTCATATCCGTCAAAAGAAAATCAATCGCCAACGGTAATTGTGTTGTCGCGAGTAATTCGTTACGGATTGACGTTAAAAATTCCTGTGTCGAAAAACCGTCCTCCAGACGTGTATGGAACGCCTCAAAGAAAAAGGTCTGTTCAATGTATTCTTCAAACGGAAGCAATAGAGGATTAAAAATAAAAAAAGGAATAAAAATGTAAAAAAATAACGCAACCAATATTTTTGATTAATCGATTAATCACAGAACTCGCGGAGAAAGAACGTTAGATAAAAAACAAATCCAACGGCTTAAAATCTATTGTATTTCCTATTTGCTCGGAAGTCAAGCAAAAAGGTTCGATTTCAATCGACTGAAATCGATTTTTAGTCGATCAAAAAAAATGAAGTAGGCAATATTTCGCCTACCTGATATTGATCAGCCTGTAGTTGTTTCCCAACATTCCGAAACAATCGGTAAAAATCAGGGAGAAGAACCGTAGCAAGAAACCGGTAAACCGGCAATGTTGGATTCGTAAACAAATAATCCGCCGGCTTCCGGTTCATAAATTTTAGTTTCCGGCGTTAATCCGCGACAGGCGGTCGTGATGAAAATTGTTTTGAGTTCTGAACCGCCAAAGGTCAACGACGTAACACGGGAAACCGGCAACCAAACTGTTTCTAAAAGTTTCCCGTTCTTGGGATTCCAACGTGTAATTCGTCCGCCCAACCAATGAGCAATCCAAAGCATTCCGTCCGCGTCAACCGTCAT
>JAIRLW010000093.1 GCA_031259095.1 Planctomycetaceae bacterium
AGACCATAAATTTTAGAACAAATTTGTGTTTAGGAAGGGAATTTTTAGATACGTCCTACTGATATTTCAGCCAGATGTTACGAAATTGTACTTTATTGCCGTGTCCCTGAAGGTATAAACCGTTGGCTTCAACTCCTTCTTTTTTACAACCGGGCGTTTCTTTTGCCAATTTAACCGCATCATGAATCACAATGCCATTGTGTTTCACGGTGATTATGGCGTTGACGGTTTTTTTGCCGTCTGCGCCGAAAACTGCCGGAGTGTAATCAATATCGTAAGTCTGCCATTGTAACGGCGGAAAACACATATTCACCTTCGGTTCCGCCTGTTGATAAAAACCTCCGCATTCGTTGTTTTTACCGTCCAGACCAAACGAATCCAGTATCTGACATTCATACCGCTCATCAATATAAACTCCACTATTGGATCTGCCCTGTCCTTTGGCAAACGGCATATAGGAAAGCATAAATTCAATGTGCAATAAATAAGGACGTTTTTCAAACGGTTTTGTCCGCGCTTCCGCCCACAATGTTTTGGCTTCTTTGTTGACCGCCGCACGTTCAAATAATTCAGACGCCTTGCCGTCGGCAAATAAAACAACCGCCCCTTCCGGCGCAGATTGTCCCTGTGTCGGACTTTGGCGTTGGATTCTATTAAAGGAATAGGTTTGGTCCTCAAATACTGTTGAAAGTATTGCTTTGGTTTTATCGATTTTAACTGTTAATGGATCAGGAATTTCGTTCAGTGTAGCAATCAGATCGCCGGAATCGTTCAAGACCGCTTTTCCTAAGATTCGTTCATCACCCCGATTCCAACCATCACCGGGGAAACCGCCGGGAAAAACGACAACACGGAATTGACCATTTCCCTCAGCGACAAGATTGACGCTAAAAACGGTTCCGTTATCTTCACTAAAATATTCACCCTGAATCAGGAAATCCCGATTCACAACTTCATCCCGCGAAATTTCCGCAACAGAAGTATATTCCGCAGGTTTGGAATTTTGCGCCGAAATAATGTTCCAACTAAACAGAATCGGCACAAGACACAACAAAATCATGTTTTTCATAGTTTTTTTGTTTTGAAAAAAAATGGTTAAAAAATAATTTAGGGACGATGGGGACAATGGGGACTGATGAGACAAATTTCATTTTTCATTTTTTTATTTTTTCATTTTCCTTGAACGATATTTGATCGAGATGAAACGAAATAGGTTTTTTAACGTCAAAATGAAATTCAATCCATTTGATACTTTTTAGTGTTGGCGTTCCAAATTCCGACCGACGCCAGTGGGAAGAACCAAGTAAGGAAACCGTGTAAGGAAACCAATTACTTCGTTTTCGTTTTGCCCAAAATTCTTCATCCGGACGGTATTCAAAATAAGAAGAACCTTTTCCGATACGAATATAAAATGAGGAAAGAGTTGTTGAATTTTCCAACTGACCTTCAAAGAGGGAAAATGTTAAGGCGTCGTAACGTGTTAGGTCCCATGTTGCCTCATCCGGCGCCGTAATCAAAATTGAACCATGTTCGGACTTGGGAATATCCGCAATACGGCACGCTAATAAAACTCCTCCGGTTTGGCGCGGTTCCCGCGTGATAATCACATCATGGCTTCCTTCAAACAAAACACCCGAATAATCGGTTAAATCAACCGGTTCGGTTAAAATCGATTGAATAATATTATGGTGAACTTTTTCCCGACCGGTTCGGTCTAGCAGGATACCAAGACTCATCAGAACAACAACCAATATCAGAACGGCAGGAACACTAATCGAAATAAAACGATGATGATCAATCCAACGCCGGATTTTTTGACAGGTTGTTTCTTTTTGTGCCGTAACCGGTTCACCGTCAAGCCAACGGCAAAGATCATCGGCTAATTCTGTTGCGCTTCGATAACGGTTTATCGGGTCTTTTTCCATCGCTTTAGCACAAATTGCTTCCAATCCGAGCGGAACATTCGGTTTAATCTCCGAAGGCCGCGGCGGTGAAGCGGCACGAACCTTGTTAAGAACTTCCTGCGTGGAACGTCCTGAAAATGCGGTTTGTCCTGATAAAAGATAATAAAGAATCGTTCCAAGACTGAAAACATCAGACAAGGGACCAACAACATTTTCTTCGGGCGAGGCTTGTTCCGGCGACATAAACGCCGGTGTTCCGACAATCGCACCAACCATTGTTAATTCCGGACGCGGTTCCGCAGAACGATGTTGAATGACCGAAACATACGTTTCTTCGCTTCCGGATTGGGCAACCGGTTTGGCAAGTCCCCAATCCATCACCAATGTTTCACCGTGTTCGCCTAACATGATATTTGCCGGTTTCAGATCGCGGTGAATCACTCCTTTGTTGTGGGCAAACGCCATTGTTTTACAAATCGACACCAAACGCCGAACCAAATTCAGTAATTCTTGACGAGTCGGATTACGATGATAAGCCTTAATTGCTTCCTGAAGCGTATGACCCTTAATCAATTTCATGGTGTAATAAGGATTTCCGCTTTTATCCTGTCCGAGCGTATGAATTGGAACGATGCCCGGATGTTCCAACTGAGCCGTAATTTCCGCCTCACCAATAAAACGCCGGACAATCGATTCGTCTTCCGCAACTTCGGGATGTAATTCTTTCAACGCAATATCACGTTTCAGATATTGATCGTAGGCAATCAGGATTCGACCCATTCCGCCTTTCTGATGTGTTCGGAGAATACGGTGAATCCCGTAAGCGCCCGAATCATCCGCCGCACTCAACGGCGCAGACGGACGATTGATTGTTTTCATCACACGTTGCGAAAGATCAAGTTCGGAATTACGCAAATTACTCCCGCGACGAACAGATGAAGAATGTGCGCCCATACTGCCCGCAGCGGAAGGAGGATTGGAATGATGACTAATTTTCGTTTCTTCTATTTCCGGCAAAACAGTCGCGTTGACCTCAAAATCTTCAATATCTTGTTTCTTTTTCGGATCAAAAATTCGGGTTGCCTGATCAATTTGCGCGGTTTCTTCAGTGGACGTATCCGGCAACATCCCGTCCAACGGTGCATCGTTTTGATACAGAATGGTTGCCTGATCGGTTGCGGTTTGAGTTAATTCGTTGCCAAATTTAGTGATAATATCTTGTCCAAAGGAAGTTTTATTAGAATTTTTATGCGGTTCAAAATCAGTCCGAAATTGATCTTCGTTGGGTTTATTGTAAAACGTTTCATCGGAATTCTCAGAACGTGAAGTTCCCGAAAAAATTCCGGTTTCTTCTGCCAGTTGCGGATGAGAGCCGTCCCTGTTCACCAAGAGAGAACGTCCGCAACGCGCACAACGAATATTCGATTCGGAACTAATTTCCGAAACAACAATATCGTTTCCACATTCACAAACCAGATGCAAGACCATAAGACTAAACTGGTGATGGAGGAACCGGACAATCATCAATGACAAACGATGACTTCAACCGGATTAATTACTACATTTTAATATACAAAAGGCAACTTCCCAAAGAATTATACTCAAATTTAATCAATTTTAGTCGATTTTTCCTGATTATTTCACATTTTTGGGGATTATTGTTTATATCCAAAAATCAAAAGGCGGGCAACGTTTCGCCGAAACGTTGCATCGGCGATAGCCGACTTTGCCCCTGTGTTCGGAAAAATGTCATTTTATTTGTCCCATTAGTCCCTATCGTTCCTTGAGTCCCTTTTTATGGGATATTAAGGACGATAGGGACATCAGGGACGATAGAGACATTAGGGACATTAAGGACAAATGATGTTTCAGGCGAAACATCGCCTACCACCTCTTCACTTTTCCTATTCGTTATTTTTTAATGTTTCGCGTAATAATTGTTGAAATTCAGCGGTTCTGATTTCGGATTTTTTTGTCAATTTTAATTGCACCACATCGAAGAGTTTGTTTTTTCCGCTGACAAAGGGATCAGTGCCGATGAAGCGAATACGTCCTAAAGGAACGGAATTTTTCATCACAAACAAATCGAGGTAAATGGCGTCAACCCGTTTGGTGTGAACGACGAGCCAAGGAACGGGTCGTCCGTCAATTTCCCATTTTTTTGATTCCTCTGTTCGATGTTTTGTGCGGGGCTGATAAAAAGGTACAAGCACTTTGTTTGTCCACACGACTCGGGATTGCGGAGCGATTTCTTTTAGCATACCAAATAATTCGGTCAAAAGCGAGGGTTCCCAAAGAAGTTTATCTCCGCCGATAAGTCCTTTGGGGAGCGAATGCCATTTTTCGCCTAGAATCTTCCAAGGCATGAGATCATTGGGATTTTTTTCAACTTTTTTTGTAAATTTTGCAAATTCTTTGATTGCCGAATCCAGAAAGTCCCAAAATTCTGTTCGATCAACCTCTTCCCAACTATGAACCCGCAACTCGATTTCCTGCCAACGACCTTGAGAACGATGAATCCGAACTCTTGGTTCATTTCCGTACAAAGGAATCAAATTCATGTCGTTTAACGGTTTTAGGTCAAGTTTTGTTTTGAGCGTTTCTTTGCGAAAAGTATTTTGGGCGGTTCGGAATTTCATTTTGAGCAGCCATTCGTCGGAGGTGATGGCGTGGAAAAACCAACCGAGTGATTTTTTTGCGGCGTTGATTTTGACCACAGAACGATTATTCCAATCTGTCGGAGCGAAATGACCGGTTGCTTCGATACGTTGAACAATTTCGTCAAGGATTTTGCCGTTCCAACGAATGGGTTGACCGGTTCGACTGATGCGGTCTTGGGTATGCCAACGCAACCCGTCAATTTCCCAAGGCATTGGGGTTGTTGCGCCGATTTCACGAGGCGAAAGATCGCCAGCCTTGAGTTCATGGAGCCGTGCCGGATCGAACACTTCCCGTTCTGCGAACTGACCGACGTCAAAAACAGGACGAAGCGCCTGAGCGGTATAAGAAAAAAAGGACGAATGGGCAGTGTGAGTCGGGGAAACAGTGGGAACTGAGGAAAATGATGATTCTTGCGTTGGAGATTTTTGAGATTGCTTTGTGTTTTGCTTAGTGTTTTGCTTGGCGGATTTTTTTGTGGATTTTTTGGTAAATTTTTTGTCGTTTTGTTTTTTTGAAAGTTTTTGAGTATTGACGGTTACGTTGCCCTTGTTCGTTTGATTTTCTGCGTTTTGTGCTGATTCTTTTTGTATTAATTCTTCCGGTGTTCCTGCGAAGATCAGATATCCTCCGGCGGCTCCGGCTTCGGGGCCGAGATCGACAATCCAGTCGGCGTTTTTGATAACATCGAGATTATGTTCGATAACAATGACCGTGTTACCGAAATCGACAAGACGGTGTAACACTTCGAGTAATTTCCGTAAATCGTCGAAATGTAAACCTGTCGTTGGTTCATCGAGGAGATAAAGAGTACGTCCGGTGTCTGGTCGGGCGAGTTCTGCGGCAAGTTTAACCCGTTGTGCTTCGCCGCCGGAAAGTGTTGGAGCCGCCTGACCGAGTGAAAGGTAATCCAATCCGACATCGCAAAGAGTTCGTAAAACGCGGCGAATTGCGGGGATATTGCCGAAAAGTTTTAACGCTTCCGCGCAAGACATTTCGAGAACATCGGAAATCGAATAGCCGTGAAATTTTACCTCTAGCGTTTGACGTTCATATCGTTTTCCATTACAGGAGTCGCAAGTAATCCAGACGTCGGGCAGAAAGTGCATTTCGATTTTGATTTGTCCTGCGCCCTCGCATTTTTCGCAACGTCCGCCGGGAACGTTAAAACTGAAACGCCGCGGCGAATAACCGCGTAATTTTGAGTCGGGCAGTTGGGCGAACAGTTCACGGATGAGATCGAAAACGCCGGTATAAGTTGCCGGATTGGAGGTTGGAGTTTGCCCGATGGGTTGCTGATCGACGCGGATAACTTTATTAAGAAATTCAACTCCTTCCAATGAATCGTGTGCGCCGGGAATTGTCTGAGCGCGGTGTAAAGTTCGGGAAAGCGATTTCCAAAGAATATCGTTAACGAGTGAACTTTTTCCGCTGCCGCTGACTCCGGTAACGACATTGAACGCGCCGAGCGGAAAGGGGACGTCAATATTTTTGAGATTATTTTGCCGTGCGCCGCGAACAACCAACCAATGACGTTCATTGGTTGACGTAATAATGAAGGAACGGGAAGTTACCGTTGTTTTTGGTGAAATCACGGAAAAGCAGGAATCAAAGAGTCGCAATCAAAAACGGTTACGTAAAACACAAAACAAAATACCGCGCCGTTTGTGCGGTCTAAAATCCGATGAAAAATCCGACAAATACCAGAAATTCCAACAAAATTTCATCGACGATATTCAATAGAGGTCATAGTATAACATTTTCGATTACCGTTGACAACGCTCCCGATTTCGGGTCACCGACTATTTTTTGGGGGACTTCTCTAAACCTTTTAAAAATCAAGTATAACGCCCCCGATGAGTCGCTTTGGAAATAAAACAAATGGGAATTTCTAAAAACCTATTTCTTTTCGACCGAAGTCGATTAAATTCGACTGAAATCGATTTGATTGAAATAATCATTTGCCGGTTTTTAGAAGTTGCCAATTGTTTTTTCTGATTGTTTCGGAATTTTTGAGGTAACCGGCTGGTCAATATCAGGTAGGTAACTTCTCGCCAAAAGGTTGTGTCGGCGATAGCCGACGCGATGTTTCAGGTGAAACATCGCCTACCTCTTGATTGTTGACATAAATAATTATCTCCAAATTCCGAAATAATTAGTAATTTTTATTTTGTGATCGACTTCATGATATTTTTCCTACGCCCTGAAAGGGCAACATACTGTAGTGGATAGTGGATAGTGGAAAGTTGATAGTGGAGAGCGCCGCAAGCGGAATTTTGCCGTTT
>JAIRLW010000200.1 GCA_031259095.1 Planctomycetaceae bacterium
ATCAATAGTTTACATCAATTCCTATACCTGGGGAATAACGCCGTTTTGAGGAGTGAACGGGACCGTGAACAGACACTTATATGTTTTCATAAGTCTTTTTGTAGTAAAGACTTACAACACCACCGTGTCAGGTAGCCTACCCCAACGGGGTAGGTTCAATACCAACCCAACCCAACGCCCTGAAAGGGCAACATACTGTAGTGGAGAGTGCCGCAAGCGGAATTATTGCCGTTTGGGTAGTAATCCGCTTGCATAACTCTCCACTCTCCACTCTCCACTATCAACTATCAACTATTCCGTTGCCCTTTCAGGGCTTCGGTTGGTGATGGTCCTTGAACCTACCCCGTTGGGGTAGGCTATAATCCTAACGCCCTTTCAGGGCGAATACTTTTTTAACCTCAAATAAAAAATTCCGCTGATAGATTACAAAAAATGTCGCAATCTATCAGCGGAATCTTTTTTACACGTCTGAATTTGGACAAACAACCTTATTTCCACCTAATTTTTCTTACAAAACAACCTCAGTAGCCAAAGATACAACATCTATCCAACCTTATTACCTCATTATTCGTTTACGTTTTTAATGAGGTAATGAGGTTTGTACTTTTGGGAACTTGTTGCTACTGAGGTTGTTTTGTAAGAAAAATTAGGTGGAAATAAGGTTGTCTGTCCAATATTCATACGTCTATTCAGACGTATATTCATACGTATAAAAAATATTCCGCTGATAGATTACTTTATTTTACTTAATCGATTATTTATCCCATGAGGGACATGAGGGACAAATGATTTTTCATAAAACGTTGTGGTGAAAAAATGAATTTTTAGAGGTTGCCTCAATTTGTTTCCCTCTGAAGAACGCCTGCGACACTATCCGCTATCAACTATTCACTATTCACTATCAACTATTCATTATTAACAAATTCATCTTGTTTGGTAACGCGGGCAACTTCCTCGACAGAGGTTTGACCAAGCTGAGTCTTTCGCCAACCGTCGAAGCGGAGTGTTCTCATCCCTTCGCCGAGCGCTTTCTTCTTAATTTCCCACGCTGCCGCGTTGCGACCGGTCATTTCCCGAATCGGATTGGAGGTAACCAATAATTCGTAAATTCCGCTTCGCCCGCGATAACCAACCTGACGGCATTCCCGGCACCCAACCGGACGATATAACTGTCCGCCATGTTCTTGTTTCAAGACATTCATCGGAAAATCCGGCGGCAACTCGGACGGATCGGGAACATACGCTTCCTTGCAATGTGGACAAAGATTTCGTACCAATCGCTGCGCCATCACCGCCTCCACACAACTCGATACCAAAAACGGTTCCACGCCCATATCAATCAATCGCGTGTACGCTCCGGCAGCGTCATTGGTGTGTAACGTGCTGAACACCAAATGTCCCGTCAATGCCGCTTGCACCGCATTTTCCGCCGTTTCCAGATCGCGGATTTCTCCAACCAACACAATATCGGGATCGTGCCGCAAGATACTTCGCAACGACGCCGCAAACGTCAAACCGATTTTGGCGTGAACCTGAATCTGACTGATTCCGCTCAACCGATATTCTACCGGGTCTTCCGTTGTGATAATTTTTGTTGCGGCGTCTTTGATTTCCGTCAACGCACTGTACAACGTCGTGGTTTTACCGCTGCCCGTCGGTCCCGTCACCAGAATAATTCCGTGCGGCAAACGAATCAGGTTTGAAAACGTTTCGTAAATCGCCGGATTCATCCCAAGACCGCGCAATGAAAATTCCATCGCCCCCTTGTCCAGCAAACGCATTACAATTCCTTCGCCGTGAATCATCGGAATTACCGAAACACGAACGTCAATCTCCCGCCCCGAAAACTTCAACTGAATACGTCCATCCTGCGGTAACCGCCGCTCCGCAATATTCAACTTAGACATGATTTTTAACCGGCTGATAATCGCCGACTGAAACCGGTTAATTTCGGACGGAAAATTCTGAACGTGCAGCACGCCGTCAATCCGAAAACGTATCGACAAACCATCCGCTTCCGATTCGATATGAATATCGCTCGCCCGTGATTCGATAGCCTCCAACAGGATTTCGTTGACCAGACGAATCACCGACGGTTCCTGCGCCATCTCGGATAACTCCGAACCGTCCAGTTCCAGATCGCCGACCAATTCGATTCCGCCGTCTTTGGTTTCGTCCGCCTGCTGCGCCATCAATCCGTCAATGGTTTCACTGCCGACGCCAAGATTATTTTTAATCAGTTTTTCAATTTCCGCTTTCAACGCCAAAACCGGTTGCACGTGCATGCCGGTAATAGACGCGACTTCGTCCAACGGATAAAGATTTAACGGATCACTTGTCGCCACCACCAACATATCTTCATATTGCCCAACAGGAAAAATCCGCTCCCGATGAATAAACCGTGCCGGAAATGTTTTGAGTAGTGATAAATTAACCGGATATTCCACCAAATCAACGTACCCAATTCCTAATTCTTCACCCAAATGGGTCAACACAATTTCTTCTGTTAAAATACCTTTCTGAACAGCGAGTTGGTCAAGCCTTACCGCATCGCGTTGCCCGCTGCGCATCTCTTCACGTTGCGCCGTCCGAAGTTCCGAAAGTTGCGGTTCGGTTAATAAACCATGATGTAATAAAATATCGCCGGTTTCCATGATAGACTCCTCTTCCTTTAAAATTAGTAACTGTTTATTTTAATTGTTCTGATGATTTCAGACTTTTGGGGATATACTTGTTTGTGTCTATAATTCAGAGGTCGGCGGCCTTTTGACTGTTGACATAAATAATCAGACTGCCTAGAATGTAGAATAATCAGATATTTTTGTCAACACTGTATTTACAAAACTAAATATATCAGTGGAATATTTTTTACACGTATGAATATTGGACAAATAACCTCATTTCCACCTAATTTTCTTAACAAAACAACCTCAGTAGAGACGCAATGCATTGCGTCTCTACAAACCTTATTACCTCATTAAAAACATAAACGAATCATGAGGTAATAAGGTAATGAGGTCGGTTTTGGCGGGATTCATTGCTACTAAGGTTTTTTGGTAAATCGTTTTGTTAGGAAAAAATAAGGTTGAAAATAAGGTTTGCGAAAACTGTTAGAAGACGTTTTGGAAAATTCCACTGATATATTACTACAAAACTAAATATGAAATTTGCTTTTTCGGGGTATCATCAATCTGCACGGAATGGAATTGGGTTCGGAAAAAAATAATTTGAATTTATGGAATTTTCTAAAGAATATGCTATTATTTATTTTCGTTCAGTCGAATATTACTTAAAAGGATAAAAGGAGTTTTGCCATGAACACAATGAATCGTTTTTTCGCAATACCATGCCTTATTGTCGCGTTAAGTAGTTTAGCGGACAACGGGTATAGTGATACGCTTTACTGCGATCTGAGTTCCCAACGTCTCAATTATGCTCATTATTTTCAAATGACGCATGATACCAGTAATAATGGTTGGCACGCTGCCGAGACAATCAAAATCATCAATGACGATACCGACCAATATTTCCGTGCTTTTTGTGTTGATTACTACACGCCGACCTCAACAGAATTTAATAATCCTTTGATCGGGAACGAATATGGTGCGGTTGCCCTGAATTCTCCAAGTATGACCTTGTATTCCCAAATACAAAAAGACGCTTTAAACTCGCTCTTTTCCCATGTTTACTCCACAATTTATGATGTGAACGGAGAAATTATTAATGACGTCAACTCTTATTTTTATCAATTAGTTGTTTGGGAAATTATTCATGAGCCGGAAGGCGAAACATGGAATATTAGCAATGGAGCATTCGGTATCCAAAATGCCGCAACATTCAGCGATCCTGATAATGATCGTGAATCATCGTATGTTGATACTGATTTCTATAACCTTGCTGTCGATACCATAAACTCTTGGCTGGACGCTATTAGCGGAACGATCACATGGGATTCCATCGGATACGGCACGGTAACCGATCACCAATTGACCGTCTATGTTGCCGAAGGCGGACAATATACCAGTCAAACTTTCATTTCGGTTGTCAGTCCCATGACTCCAGAACCGGCAACAATATTGATGTTCGGAATCGGAATGATGTTGACTCTGCTGCTAGTGCGGCGCACAAGAAAAATCGTTTCCCACTCCTAAGCAATCCTGTTCTGTATATTCACCGCAATGTTTTCCGAAGAACTCAAACAATTCGGACTGCAAGGAACTTCCAAACCGATTTCGGAAACAGAAGCGTTTGCTTACTGTAAACGCTTAACCCAGCAACATTATGAGAATTTCAGTGTTGCGAGTTGGTTGTTACCCCAAAAACTCCGTCAACCGTTTCAGGTTGTTTATGCTTATTGCCGTTGGGCTGACGATCTCAGCGATGAACACAATGGAAGCGAGGAAGCACGTAAACAATCGCTGGAATATCTCTGTTGGTGGGAACGCGGTCTTGAGGATTGTTTTCAACGGGACAAACCGGTTCCCAATCATCCGGTTTATATTGCCTTGAGAAAAATAATAGAACAATTCCCGTTGCCGAAACAACCGTTTAGCGATTTGCTTGTGGCGTTCCGCCGTGATCAGGTTCAATACCGTTATGCCGTGTTTGACGAATTGCTTGATTATTGCCGGTATTCCGCTAATCCGGTAGGACGTATCGTTCTCCATCTCATTTGTGAAACAGAACCAACGCCGGAACAACTTCTCTGGTCGGATTCAATTTGTACAGGATTACAACTTGCTAATTTCTGGCAGGATATTGTGCGCGATTCCGAAATCGGACGCTGTTACATTCCTCGATCTGTTGCCGAACAGTTTGATGTTGATATTGAAAATCTTCGGGATTCTTCAACGTTTCGTAACATGATTCACTATCTTGTTACCGACGCCCGAACAAGATTACAATCCGGATTTCCGCTGATTGATTCTGTTCCGAAAATGGTTCGGACGGACATTGCTCTTTTTATTCGGGGCGGTCTGGCGATTCTCAATGCTATCGAAAAAAACGGCTACAATGTCATTGATCAACGCCCGATTGTTTCCCGATGGACCAAACTCTGCTTGCTTATCAATACCTGGATATTTTCGCCAAAATACGGCTGCTAAACTTCTCGCTCAGTATGTTCGAAGGTTAAGAAAATAGACAATGACAAGCCCCAAACCGTAATGAGATAGGAAGGCGACGTTTCGCCTGAAAGGTCGCCTACTTTGGGTTGCGGCTACAATGGGAAGTTAAGACGTTCCGCTACCTACTGTTTTTCACGACCCCGATGTTCCATGTTCGAAATTCAATGGATTTTTGAATGGTTGCCGCAAGATCAGAACGGACAACCAACACAAGACCAATGCCCATATTGAATACACGGTTCATCTCGTCGGAATCGACATTTCCTAGATTTTGTAACCACGAAAAAACGGGCGGAATTTCCCAACAAGGATTGATTTGTAATTTCATTCCGTTTGGCAAAATCCGGTTAACATTTTCTTCGAGTCCTCCGCCGGTAATATGAGCAATCCCGTGAATCCCGTTGTTCGCGCCGAATGTTGCAAGAAGTTTTTGAACACATTCCACATAAATTCGAGTCGGAGTCAACAGAATATCCGCAACCGATTGACCCAATTCCGGTATCATGTCGTTAACTCCTAATCGGGCAATTTCAAAAACAATTTTTCTGACAAGGCTAAAACCGTTGGAATGAAGTCCGGCAGATTCAATGCCGATTAACGTATCGCTGGATTGAATGGAATGACCGTCGATAATATTGTCCTGCTCTGCAACGCCAACACAAAATCCAGCCAGATCGTATTCTTCGGGTTGATAAAGATCGGACATAATCGCGGTTTCGCCGCCCAACAAGGCACAACCGCTTTGACGACAACCTTCAACAATACCGCGAACTATTTGTTCCAATAAATCGGGATTATCTTTGGGCATCGCAACGTAATCGAGAAAGAACAGCGGTTCCGCGCCGCAACAAACCGCATCGTTGACACTCATTGCCACAAGATCAATTCCAACCGTGTGATGACAACCGGCAAGACAGGCAATTTTGAGTTTTGTCCCGACTCCATCCGTACAACTAACCAAAACCGGATTTTTGTACTGGATTTGTTTGTTGTTCAACTTAAAAAGTCCGGCAAAACCGCCGTCAAGCCGTAAGACGCGGTTGGAAAAAGTTTGTGCCGCTAACTTCGGTAACCGAGCCATCGATTCCGAATAAATCTCCAAATCAACGCCGGAATCCTTGTAAGTTGCCTTTTTCATAAAGTTAAAACAAAAAATAATTATAGAGAACTTCCGTAAGGATTTTATTTGAAATATTACAAACTTTCTAAAAAATATCACAATATTGCTGATCGAACAAGGGGAACAGGAAAAAAAGAAACGGTCTATTTTTATTAACCCCAGAAGACCGGAAGACACGACAAAAATTATTTTGAATTTTCTTGCGTTTCGTAATAAAATTTGTAGAATGAGAAACTTTGAGAGACTTCTAGAGCGTGTTGACACTATTCGCAAAATTGCAAAATTTAG
>JAIRLW010000142.1 GCA_031259095.1 Planctomycetaceae bacterium
TTAATTGTTAATTATTAATTTTCCTTGTGTTCCCTTGTGCCTTTGCGTTTTTTTTACCACAAAGGCACTAAGAACACAAAGATTTCACAAAAACTCATGCTGCAACATTTACTTTTCATTGACTACTTCTTTAATCATTTTCAATTTAGCGGCATCCGGATCGACTTTTGTAGGTACCAGATAACCGCCTTCGCCCAATTCGTTCCAGGCATAAATCAACACCAAACGCTCTTTTGTCGTTTTTGTCGGGTTTTCGTCCATCCAGTGGATTGCGTCTTTTAGAAAACTCTTGAACAGTTCCGGCGAACTGTCGGGGAAATACCAACCCTGACTTGGTCCGTTGGGATTTTCCCATGGACGCTTGTCCCATCCCGAATTGATAACGGGGATATAGGGCTGCTCTTCGGTTCCTTTCCAGCGCGGTTTGACGCGGTCGATCAGTTCCTGAAATTTGTGTTCCTCATGTCCGGAGGAATATCCCGAATTAAGATTATAATGTGTACTGAAAGTAAAGGCTTTTTGCTTTGCCGATTCATAGCATCCGGCTATTGCAAGACCATCTTTAAAACCTTCTTTCTTCGCCGTTTCCTGCATTTTGGCTATTTGTTCGTTGGTGATAGCATTGTCGCCGGTTCCGAATAATACGACTAAGGGCTTGCCGTCCACTTTGATGTATTGTGGATCTTTGAAAAACTTCGACCAGTATTTGACAGCGCTTTCCCAATTTTCGTTACCAAGAATTTCGAAATCTCTGTGATTGGCTATCAAAAGACTGTACTTGAGTCTTTTCTTGTTTTTGGCAGTCAAATATAATTCCATACTTGTATGGAGAGGTGCGTTCTCAATGGCTTCAATATTGATAGTACCTTTGTTATCGTGCCAGTACCAGCAAAAGAGAAAAAAATCGACGCCGTTATCAGCGGCAAGATCAATCTGACGTTCCATGATTTCCTGCGTATCATCGCGCCAGCCCCAAAGCGGTTCTCTTTCGGGAAATTCTTCTACCATGCGCCGCGACAACGATATTGGCGCATTCTTTGCCCAAGGTTCATTGGGATCGTCGGCTAATTTGTGTTTTCCTGCCCAACCATCGAAATAGTACACGCCTATCGTAGCAGGTTTGTCTTTTCCGCTGTGAACATAATCGAAGCAAATTCGGGCACTGTCCACGTCTTTTTTCGCTTTGTAAGTACGGACAACTTTGAACGTGTTATCTCCGAGCGGGGTGATAGTTTCGGAGGCGACGGTAATCCCGTCGGTCGTCTCGCCCGACAGTTTGTCGGCAATGTTATTTTCGGAATACAGAGTGCCGTTTTGCCAACGGAATTCATCAGCACACGCAAACAAACAATTGGCAATAACAAACGTTAAAACGTAAAGTAAATGTTTCATTGAATTGAATCCTCTCATAAAAAGAGTTAAAGATTATTCGCGCCGTTCAAAAACCGCATAAAGATGCAGGACTATTCAATAGCTTTTTCTATTGAATAGTCCTGCATTTTAGCCGCAAGTTTAAATCATGTCAATTATATTAACTTTGCCGCAAAAATATTCTGGATAGTTTTAGTTTATTGAATGTTTTTGGAAGCATTTTTACGGTATCAACATGGAACCGGACTGTTTCGTTTTCACCGCTTTGCCGACGTCAATTGTTTGCACGTTTGGGGCGTTCCTGATTTCGATTTCAAGCGGCGTGGTTTTCATATCGGTAAACTTCGTATCAATCAGCGAAAACGTTGTTCCGCCGTGTTTGTATTTCATTCCCGACGCGTCCGTCAATTCCTTTTCGCCTTCGGTAACGGATTTTTGCAGCATGATTTTATAAACGCCGGCGGGAATGCCCGGTTCGCCGTAAGTCCGCAGAACCGCAACGCCGTTTGCGTCGGTTAAGACGGAGGAATAACCATATTTTGCCGTTTTATCCGTTGATTGCAAAACCACGTTTACATCCGCAAGCGGTTTGCCGTCTTGAATTACGGTGATTTTGCACGGATAAAGTTCCGGTAAGTCGGACGGCGAAGTCTTGCGGGAACAAGCCGTAAAACTGAATATCGTTGCACACGCAACAACAAAAATAACAAGTAATCGTTTCATAAATGGAAGTCAATAAATATCTCGTAAAATTGTTTTCGTGAAAAAAATGTTATACCCGCATAAGCGGTCGTTTCGTCAAGGACGTTGTTGTAAAACATCCTTGACTACATTTTTGAACGCTCTACTCATTTGCACTTTAAAATTCTGTTTTTATTGCAACAATTGTCGTTTCTGAAAACCAAATTTTAAAGTGTATGAGTATTTCTTATCTTTTTCTTTTACGGCATCGCTTTAGTTTCACCGCAATTTATTGTTCCGAACGCTCCCCAAACGCCAAAGTCGCTGGCGCCTTTTTGTTCGGCATCCGAGTTCGGCAAACCGCCGCAATCAATCGTTTCGCTAACAAACTTCACGCTGCCGTCGCATGCGGCGGTATTGACTCCTCCGGTGTGATGGGAATTTGCCGTGTAAAATCCCCACGCTACATCCGTAGCAAAAATAGCACAAGACGGCGCATTAGGAGGCAATATTGTATTGAACAGGCAACCGTTCCCCCAATGAGCGTCAAATCTTCGCCCGCCTCGCTGCGCATAACTCGCCTTCTTCAACATACGCGGATTATTCGGGTCTCTTGCATTATTGAGACAGCCCTGCGGCGAAACGGTTGTTCCGCCCGGCGTGAGAACCCAAAGAGTTGCGTTTTCGTTGTAAATACCGCCCAAGACGCTTTCCGGCACAAAATTCGGCAACGTTGCTGTTGTTGCCGATTCGCTGCAAAGAACGGTATTGCTCGTTCCGTCCGTGATGCCGCCGAAAGTAACGTAAATCGCTTCACCAGACGCATCATACGGCGGAGATTTTAACTGCATAATTCCGCTTCTTCGAGCAGTCGGCGGATAGATCGTATCGCCCATTGACGACATGATGTTACAGCGTCCGGTATATTCGTCGTGTTCCGCTAAACCGGGTAATCTTGCGTTGGGATCGGAAGGGCACAGAAATGTATCAATTTTTCCGCGTTTGGGCGTTTTATCGGTTGCCGACGTTTTGTTGTCGTAAGGAACGTCGTTGCTGTTCTTGATGTTCTCGTAAAGTGCTGTCTGTTCAATAAATGGAAGTATGGAGCTGTTTTGATTCCATCGATCTGTGTTCGCATTGGAAAGCCGCCCCTTACAAGCGGGAAACGTTTGGCTGATATCGTGGTAATTATGAAACGCCAGCGCGAATTGTTTCATGTTGTTGCTGCACTGCATCCGTCTTGCCGCTTCCCGCGCGGCTTGAACGGCAGGTAACAGAAGTGCGATCAAAATTCCGATAATCGCAATCACCACCAACAATTCGACCAACGTGAATCCCGCACGGACAACAACAGCACGGCTGTTTTGGAAAAGGGAATGTCCGAAACGGACAACACGTCCGCGAAGGAGGTTTCCGAATTGGACAATTCGGGCAACAAGGCACGCAAAAATATGGACAATCGTGTGGACCAAAAAGCGGGCAATAGAAACAGCAAACCGGACAACAAGGGCAGAAAGAGCCGCATTGCCGTTGTTTCTTATTGTTGCACAACGGTATATTCTACTCCCCCAAGAGCTAATCCGTTTTCTCAAAACACTCACTT
>JAIRLW010000183.1 GCA_031259095.1 Planctomycetaceae bacterium
TAATAAATTTAACAGAAATATTAAAGAAATTCCTAAAACAAATTGAATTATGTTACGTCGATTTGTGGTTTTATTTCATGAACATCCAGACGGTGATCATTGGGATTTTATGCTTGAGACGGAAATTGCTCTTACCACATGGGCGGTTCCTCCGCAACCGTTACCGTTTTATTCGTTTGAGTGCAAAGTAAAAAGGTTATCGGATCATCGCCGATGTTATCTTGACTACGAAGGAGTGATCAGCAATCATCGCGGTTGCGTTCGGCAACTCGATTCAGGAACGTATGAAACGGAAACAAAACATGAAACAGAAATAATGGAACATTTCCGGCTTCACGGTAAACTATTTAATGGAATACTTACAATCCAACAACTTGAAAATGGTTTTTCCATGTTTTTTTATCAATCCTTTGTTGCCAAAATATTATAACACGCCATACTGCTGATGATATATTTTTTTTGCAACTATAATTATTAATTATTAATTATTAACTATCAACTATCCGTTATCAATGAGATTTTTTGTTTTGTTATTTTTGTTTGCGTCTATTTTTGCTGCTTCACAAATTTTTGCAGAGAAACTTGTTCTAAAGGACGGACGCACATTGGAAGGCAAATATGCGCTTCTTACCAGAGTTGACGAAAAAGCGGAAGAAGCGGTAAAAGTCAAAGCTAAATTGATTGTGGTTGTGGACGATGGTTTGCGTTATATTTTTATTCCGAAATATAACATTAGTCATATTCCCGAAGAAACCACAGAAATTCTTGAAACATTCCGAACACGTCTTCGTTATTCCCAAGAAGGATTGAATCTCCATGTTCTTGGCGAATTTGATAACAGTACGCCATTTGATTCTTTCGGCAGACGATTGCTTCAGGTTCGGCATTATGGCGGCGCGGAATTATTTTCTCAAGCGATTACAGAATTAACGCCGCGATATATTCGAGTTCGCGGTATTCATTTCAATAATCAGCCGTTGGTGTGGGACATGCGGCTTGGCGCCAACGCCTTGCCGCGCGGACAACTAACGCCGATTCTGATGAATCAAATTGATACGAAAAATCTTGAAGATCGTATTCGGCTTGTTCGGTTTTACATTCAGGGAAAACTTTTTGAAGATGCGGCGGAGGAATTGTACGGAATTTTGGACGATTGGAAGAATGATCCTGAAGTGAAACAACGTCTTGCTTCAGTGTTTCGGATGATCCGGCAACAACAATATCAACGTCGTCTTGATGAATTGGAACTTCGTTGGAAATCCGGTCAATACTTTTTTGTACGCCAAATGTTGCAAACGCTCGAAAACGATGAAAATTTACCGGAACAATTATTTATGTCTGTGCGGCGTATGTTACAGCGTTACGATGATTTTGATAAAAAACGGGACGAGACCATTTCTGTTTTAAAATCGTTGTACGAAAAATTACCGGAAGATGAAAAGAACGAAAAAATTCCGCCGATTCTTGATGAAATTGCCGCCGGATTAAATTTGAACACCATAGATCGTCTTGCGACATTCCATCTTTACGTTCAGAACAAAGAACTTTCTGATGCGGAAAAGTTAGCGGTTGGCATTACGGGTTGGTTTGCGGGTTCCAATGCGGATAATCGTCGTCTGGCGGTTGCCGCGACCTTTCCTGAAACACGGCGGTTGATTACCGAATATCTGCAAAGCGGGAATAACGATTTGCAACGAAAAACAATTTTGGAACAACTTAAAGCGTTGGAATCTGCTCGTCCTGATCTTATTGCCTGGATTCTTGCCCGTATTAAACCGCCGAAAGAAGAGTTGCCGGCGACCAATGAGGAACGACCGGGATTTTATTCTCTTGAGATTGACAATCCGATTCATGAAACGGTAGAGAAAATTCGTTACGTTGTTCAATTGCCGCCGGAATATGATCCGAACCGGCGTTATCCGGTGATTGTTACACTAAACGGCTCCACACAATCGCCGGAAATGATGCTGGATTGGTGGGCAGGTTCGTGGCGCGGGAAAGAACGTTACGGACACGCGACACGTAACGGTTTTATTGTTGTTGCGCCGGAGTGGAATCCGCCGGAAGTGAAACAACTCGATTACGATTTTTCCGCACTGGCGCATGCTTCGGTTCTTTATTCGCTCACAGATGTTTTTCGCCGGTTTAATATTGATACAGATCGGGTGTTCCTTTCCGGTCACGGAATTGGCGGAACGGCGGCGTGGGATATTGCGTTGGCGCATCCTGATCTTTGGGCGGGAGCCATTCCGTTTAACGCCATTGCTTCGAAGTACATCAACGCTTACCGCGATAATGTCCGATATATTCCGTTTTATTTTGTCTGGGGAGAACTGGAAGGAGTCGGCAATCAACCGAAATGGCCAATGAACGCGCCTTTCCTAAACCGAAATCTGACGATACAACATAATGTTCCTGATATTACTGCTGTACGTTATATTGGTCGCGGAGTGGAAGGATTTTCGGACGAAATTTTGAATCTTTTTGATTGGATGAAATTACGGCAACGGAATTTCACGCCAATGGAGTTTGCCGCAAACACAATGCGTGCGTGGGATTCGTTTTTCTGGTGGATTGAGATGAACAATCTCGATAAAGAAAAACCGGATTATGTTACTGACCCGTTGTACTGGCAAGAAAAAGAATCTCCGAAAAACATGATTTCCGTTCGGTCGAAATTACTCAAGGCGAGTAATAGCGTTCAGATTGATATTGCGCCGAAGATATCCAACGTTCAGATTTTCCTGACGCCGGAAATGATTGATTTTAATAACAAAACAACAATTCGTCTTGGTTCTAAAAATATTCAACCGCCCAATGGTTTTGTGGAGCCGGATATTGGTGTTATTTTGGAAGATGCCCGAACCCGAAGCGACCGCTTACATCCCTTTTGGGCAACATTGCGGTAGTGGAACGTAACGAAAAAAATAGGAAATCAAGCAGATAACTGTCTATTTTTAATTTTTCTAATTATTTCGGAATTTTGGAGGTAGTTGGTGGTAGTGACCTTTTGCCGAAGGTTTTTTGCTCATGGTCGCGTCGGCGATAGCCGACTGTGCCCCTGTGGACGGCAGGAAATCAGACAGCAAAACGGACGGCAACACCAATTGCCGTTTAGGAAAAAAGTATTTTTAGAAATTTTCGTTATAAATTAATGAGCGTTTCCAGCATTTCATCAATAACCGTAACAAGACGTGAATTAGCTTGGAACATACGTTGGTAGGTCATCATCAGGATTGTTTCCTCGTCAATATTCACACCGCTAATAGAATCGCGTTGCGTTTGTAACGATTGCTGATACAGCGAATTTGAAGATGCAACAGATTTCATTATTCCGCCGGCAAGCATTGTTTCACTAACAATTCCGTCGTAATACTCAATAATAGACACTCCACCCAACGCCAAGTTGGACGCCACCGCCATTGCCGCTAATTGAACACCGTTACCGGTATTTTGACCAACTCCCCCATCGCTTGCCGCAAATTTACTCGGATCGCTCAAAACGGTTGGGTTAATTCCAATCGTTGCGGCATTTGTGCCGGTAAAAAAAGTATTGATTCCAAGCGCCGCGAAAATTCCGCTCGTATCATTCGAAAAAGAAAACTCCGTACTGGAATCATCCGCAATAATTTCCAACTGACCATGCCAATTAACGGTTGCACTAATATTATCAATACTATCAATCGCCGACGCAATATCGTTGAGACTGGTACCACGAACTGTCGGAATCGGTTTTAATGAAAAGGGATCAATCGTCGGCGATTCATTAACCTCAATTCTAATTTCATACGGTTTATTATTGACCATAATCGTGAACACCCCGTTTTCAACCGGAAAATCAAGATCAGATAAACTAATCGGCAATTCCGGCTGATCAATCATCGCTAAAGATGTTACCGAATTGTATCCGGTTAAGCCTTGTCCTGACGAATAAATCGTGTTAAATTCCTGAATCAGATTTTCGGCAAAATGATTGAGTTTTTCGGCGTAACCGCCGAGTATCTGCGAGTGCGCCTGATAAAGTCCATACACCGAACCACTGCGAACATCCAACGGCGTCATCGTATCACGAATACAAAGTTCCGCCATCACCACATCATCGCTCTCCGCTTTACGCCCGCCAACAAAAATTTCGTTCCGCACTCCGTCCATCAGAAGAATATCAGAACCACAATAAATCGACACGCTGCCCGTTTGCGTATTTTCTGTCGTCTTGATATTGATCAATTTTGAAAGATCGGATAAAGCGTTGAGACGTTCATCTCGTAATCCCATCGCTTCATGCCCTTCCTTTGTTTCCAACAATGAAATATTCCGGTTTAATTCGTCAATTTTCTTGACAAGTCTATTGATCTCGTTTGCCGAATCATTGATCGAGGTATTAATACCCCGTTGTATCGACACGACCGAATCGGCAATACGTTTAATATCATTCGTCAGCTTAACTCCTTGTTCTACGGTCATTTGGCGAAAACTAACATTTTCAGGATGACTCAAAATATTATCAATCGAGTTAAAAAATTCGCCAAGCGAAGAACTTAGATCACTTTCGGTCGTTTCATTGAGCAAGGCTTCGAGTTCAGTGTAAAATTTTTCCTGTGTCGAGGAAGACAACATGTCACTGTTCGAAGATCGAAGGCGTTCTTCAAGAAATTTGTCAATCACCTGAATCACTCCACTCACCTGAACTCCAGTACCAATGACCGTGCCATTGCCTAATTTCCGGCTCGTTCCTGTTTCCAAAAGGAGACTTTCCCGAACATAACCCGGTGTTTGGGCATTAGTCAGGTTTTGACCCGTAACCTGCAATCCAAGTTGGCTGGCACTCATCGCGGTTGAAGCCTGATGAAGGGAATCGAACAGAAGCATTAGAGTGTGAAAATGTGAAAAAACAAGTAATCTGAACAAACCATAAAGTCGGAATCTACACATTCCGTCAATCAGAATGTTCGGCATATTAAGAAAAATCTCTACAATCCATTCACTCAAAACGGTTTGTTTTACGTAAATCCTCTGTTTTGACTAAAACCTTGACAGCAGCAAATGAAATCAGATAATGAAAGATAAAGATTTCGTGTAAATATCAAAGGAAATTGCTGATTGTTTCCATATAATCAAAATAATTAACCAAAAGAACCAATAATAAATAATAATAGTAATGTCAAACAACCGAAAATTACCAATCGGTATTCAGGATTTTGAAGACCTTCGTACAAACAATTATTTGTACGTGGATAAAACAGCCTATGTTTACCAATTGAAAACAAGTGGGAAACCCTATTTTCTTAGTCGTCCGCGTCGTTTTGGCAAGAGTCTTTTTCTTTCCACACTCAAAGCGTATTTTCTTGGCAAAAAGGAACTCTTTAATAATTTGGCAATCGCCACGTTGGAACAAGAGTGGTTGGAATATCCGGTCTTTTACCTTGATTTGAATGTAGAAGGTTATCTCAATGCTGATTCACTTTATGCGGCGATAGATACGAATTTGAATAATTTAGAAAAACAATGGGGTAAAAATGAAACAGAGACAACGCCTGCTTCGCGTCTTTTCGGATTGATTCGCCGTGCCAATGAAAAATCAGGACGTAAAGTTGTCGTTCTGATAGACGAATATGATAAACCATTAGTTAGTACTTTAGATAAACCGGACGTTAATGAGTCCATGCGTGAGATATTGAAAGGTTTTTACGGCGTTTTAAAAAGCGCTGATGCTTATTTGCAATTTGTTTTTCTCACTGGTGTTACGAAGTTTTCAAAAGTCAGTGTTTTCAGCGATTTGAATAACTTGCGGGATATCAGTATCGAAGCGGAATATTGCGGCATTTGCGGAATATCCGAAACGGAATTAGCAAACTATTTTGAACCGGAAATCCAAAAATTGTCCGAACAAATCAACTTGTCCTACGAAGCAACGTTTGCAAAATTGAAAAAACATTATGACGGTTATCATTTTTGTGAACAGACGGCAGGCATGTACAATCCCTTTAGTTTGTTAAATACGTTCCAATCGCTTAAATTCCGTAACTATTGGTTTTCGACGGGTACGCCGACTTTTCTTGCGAAAATGCTTAAAGACGGCGATTTTGACATTCCCGATTTAGAAAATAATGTTCATGTTTCCGTTTCTGATATTACTAATTACAAAATCGGCATGAATAATCCGATTCCGATTCTTTATCAAAGCGGTTATCTGACAATCAAAGATTATGATGCGGAATTTGACGAGCTCATTTTAGGTTTTCCGAATGAGGAAGTGAAGTATGGTTTTTTGCAAGAATTATTGCCGGTTTATGTACCGCAATATGCGGTTCAGCAGAAATTTTCGGCAGTTCATTTTATCAAAACCCTTCGTTCCGGGGACGTCGATGGTTTTATGAACACGTTACGCGCCTTTTATGCCAGTATTTCTTATGAAATGATTGACAATGACCAAAAAGGGGAACGTTATTATCAATTTATTTTCTATCTTCTTGTAACGTTGATGGGGCAATTTATTCAGACGGAGGTGAAAAATTCGGAAGGTCGTGCGGACGCCGTTATCAAAACTGCCGACGCCATTTTTGTATTTGAATTTAAGATGGCGAATCACGGTACAGCCGAAGACGCTCTGAAACAAATTGACTCGAAAGATTACGCGATTCCGTACACGGTTGACGGACGCAAATTGGTTAAAGTCGGCGCGGAATTTAGCAACAAAGAACGCGGAATTTATCGATGGAAAATTGGATAATAAATTTAACAGAAATATTAAAGAAACCGTTAAAAACTACGGCAAAAAATTATTTCCGTCCGATAAACAGATAATACGGCATTTTAAAGAATGGATTTGGAAACCATGGGATGCGTGTGAGACGTTCTTCAAACAAAACCGGTTCAAATTTTCGATGCAAATAAGGAACATGATCCGGTGACGGAAACACATTATCGTAAGCAAACCAATTGGGCCAAAACATTCGTTTTGTCCAACTGTGCTTGACATGACCGGAAACCGGATATTTTCTCGAAACATAAAAATCAACCACCCCAATTCGTCCGCCGGGTTTCAACACATTCCACACATGATCAATCGCGGCAAACCAATCGGGAATCATCGTCAATGAATAAGAAAAGGTTACCGCGTCAACAGAACCTTCTGCCGGAACAAAAGTTGTTGCGTCGGCTTCGGCAGTTTCAATATTTGTCCAACCGCTGTCGTCAATCCGGCGATCCGCCACTTCAAGGAGTGAACCGGCAAGATCAACCACATAAACTTTACGAAGTTGATCAATAGCGTTACCGAAAAAATGTAAATTTGAACCGGTTCCGCCGCCCATATCCATCCAAACGGTATCGGCATAAGGTTCAGATTCGAGCATCTTCTGCCAGAGTTCTTCACGACCGCGCAACAAACGCTGTCGGAAATTATCGTAATCCGTCGCCTGACCGCTATAAAAATGGTTCATCCGTTCCGCGTGATTGACGCCGCGAATCGGACGAACTACCATGTGATAAAGAACTCGTAAATCGCCCAATATGCCCATAAAATTATTGTAATAAAACAAATCTTTAGAGGTTCCCTTAAAGTTATGACTTCGTGCAGCAACACAATGCTGTTTGTTGACCGATCATTCTGCAGCGATAACAGGGTTGATCGGTACATAACCGCATTCACGGACGGCGCGTTGTCCGTCGTCAGACAGCAGCCAATCCCGAAGTTTTGCGGCAGGCGAATCGTCGGCAATTCCTTTGCGTGTTACGGCATAAATCTCGTAAACAAGCGGATATTTTTTTGTGCGGATATTTTCGTAATTCGGAAACACACCGTTGACCGCCAACACACGCGTCTCAAGGACGCGAAGCATAAAATGTTCGTAATGATAAACGGAATAACCAATCGCATTTTGATTGTTCAGCAAACTGTTAAAGACCATTCCCATTCCAAAACGGGACATTCCCGAAACCTGACGATTATTACGAAAGCTTTCATCACCACGTTCAACAGGAATATCCGGTGTTGTTTTTTGTGAAAGTTCTACTTGAGGCATTACTGTAACTGTTCCCGTTCCGGTTGTCGGCGGTTGCCGATACTTTTGTAATGTTTCCGGAGTAACAACCAACTCGTCCATCAATTCACGGCTTCCCGAATTACGGTTACGTTCATAAGGCTGAATCCTTCCCTGTGTTTCGTTTCCGCCGAAATCTTTCCATGATTTAGATTGATGTTGCGGTGAGGCGTAAATGGATTGAATTTGTTCCAACGTTAAACTTTCGACAGGATTTTTACGGTTGACCACAAACACAAAACCATCCAACGCAATCGGACGAATATCCAAATCCACCTCAGCACGTTCCATTGCTTTTTTTTCATCTTCCGACGGACGACGGGCAATGAGAAGAATTTCCGATTGCGGAAACGCAATTCGTCCTTGATCATCCGGTGTAACAGTTGGATCAATTACCGGATACTTTCCTTTTTCATCTCTTTGAACATGATAACTCTCGCTTCCCGGTATTTGCGGATAATTGCCGGAATCCGAAGGATTATTAGGATCCTCTTTTTTTGCCTTGCCGATTAAAGACAAATACGCATAATGTGTTCCTTGAAATTGTCCGTAATGCAGCCGGAAAATATTTCGTTGCCGAAACGCCGTTTTTTCCGTATCGGCAACAACTTGCAATTCGGTTCCGGGAGAATCGTTGTCGTAATTGTTATGAAAACCCGTGTTGGGTAAGGGCGGATAAGTCCGGAAAAACGGCGGACGGTTGTTATAAGAATTTTGTTGCCGTACCGCAATTTCCCATTTATAAGGCACGCCCAACACATAAGACGCAACAATCGTTCCAAGATTAAGGCAACTTGTTGAACCGTCCATTTCGGGAAAATTTAACATATCAAGACCGGCTTTTTTACCGTTCGGTGTTTGTTTCGGTTTGAGCGGTTGCAATTCTTTCAGGTGTGAATCCAACAGATATTGGTCAATAACGGTTTGTTGCGCTTGGGCGTTTTGTTGTTCTTTTGCGACTTCCTGATGTTTTTGATTGACAAGCTGTTGTAAGTCTTTTTTTTGTTTTAGCAATTCACCAAGATGAGAATCGTCCGGCGAATAATTTTGCGGCTCGTCAGTGGACACCGTGCCGACGGGCACCGTGCCGGCATGGGAAGCAACGTTGTTAGGAACAGCAGCAGAATAAGACCATTGTCCAAACAATAGCGAAATATTCACCGCAAAAAACATTGCCGCAAAAAATAACAGTGAAACAAAATTTGTGAAATGTTTCATAGTAATCTCCTTTTTTTCGGGGGTTAAAATTGTCTTTTATTTTTCAGAAATTATTATTACCGAAGTATCGATGTTCGTACCTATTCAGTAGAATAATTGCGGATTATCTAATATTTTTTATCTTTTTGCAAGAATAAACTCCAAATATTTCTCAATGCCGTCCGCAAACGACGCAGATTAGCGCAGATTTTTAAAAATATCTGCAGAAATCTGCGGACAACTCTAAAACAATTAGTCTAAAATAATCAGCAATTTTTCGGAATTGCTCTTGCGTAAAATGCAGTTAAGTGGTAAAACTCCCACACTCCAAACGATAATTTCCAAACCACACTTTCCACAATGAAATCATTTGGGCATCTCTAAAAAATTTGTAATTATTCAGTTCGGTTTTTTATTTTAAACATGGAATAGACAAAAATGGTCTCTATTCAGTAGATAGGCAATCCTACGACTAAAATATCATTTTTCTGGACAACAAA
>JAIRLW010000275.1 GCA_031259095.1 Planctomycetaceae bacterium
AAAAGGTAAGAATTTTGTTGAACAACCGCTGAACAACCAACACTTTTCACGTTCAATTCTTTCCTTTTCTCTACATCTAGCCCCCCCCTCGTTTGCCCATGTTAACATTTGACTTTTCACCCAAAACATTGACAAAAGTCCGACCAAACATTTTACGACATTTTTCATTGTCATTCTCCTTATTTTATAAGGTTTTACCAAAATAATTGCGAAATGTTGCCGAAAAAAACGGCAAAAAAAGCATATCGCAATTGACATAGATTCACAGTTTACATCAAGATGGACAGATTGTCAATCGGAAAAAATTTTTTTTGACAGATTTCTGAAAAAAATTTTTCCAGATTATTTTAGAATTTGAGGAATGGTAATATATCAGTGGAATTTTTCAAAACGTCTTTTAACCGGTTTCGCAAACCTCATTTTCACCTAATTTTTCTTACTAAACAACCTTAGTAGCAATGAATCCCACAAAAACCAACCTCATTACCTCATTATTCGTTTACGTTTTTAATGAGGTAATAAGGTTGAATCTATGTTGTATCTTTGGCTACTGAGGTTGTTTTGTTCGGAAAAATTAGGTTGAAAATAAGGTTATCTGTCCAATATTCATACGTGTTCAAAATATTCCACTGATATATTACTTTATTTTTTATATTAGCCCTGAAAGGGCAAATACTTTTTTAACCTCAAACAATAATTCCACGGATATATTACCATTTTTTTCAGATTGTCAGACCTTTCTCTTTTTCACTGTTCTGATAAAATATATGAACTTTTTCAGTCATTTTCCTTAATAATCCGGTTTTTTGACCCCCTTTGAATAATCAATAATCAATAATAAAACAATAGAACAATGACCGAACCTTCCAACGAAATTCCAAAACAATACAATCCTATCGCTGCTCAGGAAAAATGGACGGCATTCTGGGATGAAAAAAATCTCTTTCACAGCCGACCCAATCACAATAAAAAACCGTTTTGTGTGGTTATTCCTCCGCCCAATGTTACCGGCGCACTGCATCTCGGTCATGCCCTTAATAATACCCTACAAGATATTATCGTCCGCATGAAACGTATGCAAGGTTTCGAAACGTTGTGGATTCCCGGCGTCGATCACGCCGGAATCGCCACTCAGGCTGTCGTCGAACGCCGCCTCTTTGAAGAAGAAAAACTCACCCGTCACGATATCGGACGGAATGCCCTCGTTCAACGTATCTGGAATTGGAAAGAACATTATCAAACTCGAATTATCAGCCAACTCAAAGGAATGGGTTGCTCTTGCGATTGGAGCCGTACCCGTTTCACATTAGATGAAATGTGCGCAAAAGCCGTCCGGCATTTTTTCTTTAAACTTTTTGAACAGAAACTAATTTATCGCGGTAAACGTCTCGTCAACTGGGATACTCACCTGCAAACAGCCGTCAGCGATGACGAAGTTTGTCATGAAACGGTTGCAGGAAATTTTTGGTATATTAAATATCCGGTGATTGACCCCAAACCGAATGAACCGGAATATGTTGTGGTTGCAACAACCCGTCCCGAAACAATGCTCGGCGATACCGCAATCGCTGTCCATCCCGATCCCGAAACCGCTCTCAATAAAGTATGGAACGATCTGAAAAAACGTCTCGCCAACGCTCCCGAAAAAGAAAAAAATGATCTCAAAAAAGAACTCGATGAAACAGAAAATCGTTTACATTCCTCCGGTAAAAGTAATAATAATCTTGAACATTTGAAAATATTAACCCGCATGGCAGCAGAAAAACGCCGTGTAATGCTTCCGCTCGCCAATCGGTCAATTCCGCTTGTCGCCGACTACTGGGCAAAACCGGAAAAAGGGACAGGCTGCGTTAAAATCACGCCGGCGCATGACCCCAATGATTATGAAGTCGGACAACGCCAAAAATTACCGATAATCAATATCTTGAACAAAAATGGAACGCTCAATGAAAACGCCGGAAAATACGCCGGTCTGAATATCAAAAAAGCACGTGAAAAAGTTGTTGCCGATCTCGAAGAACAAGGCTTGCTGCTCTCCGTCGAAGAACGAATCATCGAACTGGCTCACAGCGACCGTTCCAAAACTCCAATTGAACCTTTTCTCAATGATCAATGGTTTGTAAAAATGGATGAATTGGCGCAAAATGCCATCGATACCGTCAACAACGGTGAAGTTAAAATTATTCCTGAACGTTATAAAAAAGGTTACATTGATTGGCTCAGCGAAAAACGTGATTGGCCCATCGGAAGACAACTCTGGTGGGGACACCGAATTCCTATCTGGTACTGTTACGGGGCATCCGAAACGGAAATCAAAAATGCCTTCGAGGGACGTAATGATATTTCATGGCAATGGGATTCGGAAAATAATGTCTGGTGGATTTGCAGTCAATCCGAAGATTTATCCGAAAACGCCATACCCGGTTACAAAATCGTACAGGAAGAAGATGTTCTCGATACATGGTTTTCCAGTGCGCTGTGGCCTCACTCAACGCTCGGATGGCCCGAACAAACACCGGAACTCGATTACTATTATCCCACCGGCGTTTTGATTACAAACCGCGATATTTTAACTCTTTGGGTCGCACGAATGGTTTTAGCGGGAAAATTCAACACCGGAAAAAAACCGTTCCATGAAGTGTTCATTCATCCGAAAATTCTCGACAAATACGGCGAAGGAATGTCAAAATCAAAAGGTAACGGAATTGATCCGATTTCCGTGATCGGCAAGTTCGGCGCCGATGCGTTACGGTTTGCGCTTGCCTATCTGACAACGGAAAATCAGGATATTCGGTTGACGCTTGACTTTGAATGTCCCTATTGCGGAACCGTCGTTGAACAAACAAAGAAAAATCGTACACAACCAAAAATTATTTGTCCAAAATGCGGTGCGGCATTCCGAACTCAGTGGGCGGAAACAGAATCCGATAAAATGTTGACCGAAGGACCGATGCTCGGAGAACGTTTTGAAGTCGCCCGAAATTTTTGCAACAAACTTTGGAACGCCGCAAGATTCGTCCTGCTAACATTTCAAGAAACACAAACGCAACACAACGGAAATGGTAAATTACAAAATCAAGATCAAAATCAATGTTGCAAAAATCAAAATTCCGAACAACAACTTCACCATGCTTGTTCTTCCGATAACTCTTTTCTCGAAGACCGTTGGATATTGAGCCGTCTCGCAACAGTAACTAAAAATGTCACGGAATCATTTGAAACTTACCGTTACGCCGATGCAATGCGGTTTTTGTACGATTTCACATGGGATGAATTTTGTTCGTTTTATGTCGAAATGGTTAAATCCCGACTCGCCGATGAAACTCAGAAAAAACAATCGCAATTCATGTTAATTCATGTTCTGAATACGCTGCTCCGGTTATTACATCCGGTTGTTCCGTTTGTTACGGAAGAAATCTGGCAACGGTTACGGTTATCGGTTGACGGTCTGAACAACAACGGTTTTAGTAATAGTAATTTTTGCAACGCCGATTTCGCTGAAAGTATCGCCATTGCTCCGTGGCCCGTTGCTGATGAGTGTACAATAAATTCGGAAATCGAAAAACAGTTCAAGGTTTTTCAGGAATTATTGCGTGCGGTTCGGGATGTTCGGGCAAGCCGGAATGTCCCGCCAAAAAATGAAATAGCCTTCGCCGTCCGATGTGATTCGACAACCGCAACGTTATTGAAACCAATGGAGCCTTACTTTCTCTCAATGGCAAAAGCCCAAGCAACCGGTTGGGGTGAAACAATTAACGCTCCGGCGTTGTCGTCAACGGTACCGCTTGCTGGTATGGATGTTTATGTCGATCTGTCCAACCTAATTGACGTAACAGCAGAAATAACAAAACTTGAAAAAGAAATCGCTAAACTCGACGGTTTTATTAAATCAAAAGAATCAAAATTAAACAGCGATTTCGCCAACAAAGCCCCCAAAACCGTTGTCGAAAAAGAACGGCAATCTCTCGCCGAATTAAAAGAACAAAAACAATCCGCAATTGAAGCGTTAACAAAATTAAAAGAGAATCTCTAAAAATTCATTTTTATCACAAAATTATTTGTCCCAATTTGTCCCTGACGTCCCTAAAGTCCCTTCTATCCCTAAAATTGGGGCTAAGGGATGTAAATTCAAGATGCGACCTTTGACCAAAAGGTCGCATCGGCGATGTTTCGGCGAAACATTGCCTACCTGATATTGATCAGACAGTTACTCCAAATAATCAGGAAATAATCAGGAAATTTGTTATATTTTTTTATTTTTGTATTCCCATTGATTTACTAAAAAATTTGAACAATGAATAATCTTCAGGTTTTGATTGAAAATATTCGGATGGCAATTTCGTTTCCTGAAACGGGTTTACCGGATCAATTACAACGTTATGATCAATTACAACGTTATGCGCATGATTATGCCGAACATTGTACGGAATTGAATCGGCGTATGATGCAAGCGATTCAATATATTCGTAGCGGAAATATTGCCGAAGGGATTCGTTTAGCAGAGATGAAACCGAATCTGACGGAAATGTATCAAACGCTCAATTTTTTGGAACGGGAAGAGTGGATTGATATTGTTTCAACACTTGGTTTCGATATTCCTCAACCGCTTTCCGACGGACAGTTACGAGAATTAAACGATGCGTATTTGAAAATGTCGCCGCTGAAACCGTTGTTACGACAACACCGGCTTCACGCTCTGAACGGTTCTCCCATTCAGGAACGTCTGGAAATAGTACGCGCTATCGCCAACGCCGATCCCGAAAATATGTTCTGGAAGGAGGATCAGGAAAAATTTGAACAAGCACGAATTACCGAACTCGCTAAAGAAGTTCAAAATGCCGTTACATCCGGTAATTCCGATCAAATTCGTACGCTTTACAATGAATTGAGCAACAATAAATGGCGGATTTCGCCGCCTCGTGAATTTCATCAGAAACTTTGTGTTGTCATGTTACGTGATTATGCCGAAGAATTGTTGCGATATTTTGACGTATTTGATTACACGCAAGCGTCTGTTCTTTATGAACAAATTCAACGATTTCTCGCCACGAACAAAATGCCGCTTCCGTCCGATCTAGAGCGAACAATTCGTCCGGCGGTTCTTTGGCTTAACGAAACACAAAAAAAATATGCGCTCGATAATGAATTTAGACGATGTTCTGTTGCCTTACAACAGGCGTTGGAAACGGAAAGTCCCGTACCGGTATTGGAACGGCTTTATTACGCCTTGAGTACCGCCGCCTCTCAAGCAGAAACAATAATTCCCGCCGAATTGGAAGAACTTTATCGTTCGCAAATCTCCGACTACGAATTGCGGAAATCCCGCGCCGTAAAATTAACGGTTGTATCCATTGTGTGCGTTTGCCTTTTGATCAGCGGTCTCATTGCTTTGGGACTGTTTCAACGGCATCGTTCCAATCGTATTCAGATTGTTCTTGAAACGTTACAAAAAATCGAAATGGAAAAACGTTTCGAGGACATTGCCGGAACGATTCAACGTATTGAAACCGATTCGTCGGATATTGCCGGACATGTTGAAATCGTATCAGTTATTGAACGGCTGCGTCATTTACTCAAAGAAGACGAAGAACGGGCAAAAGATTTTGAACGTTATTATACTCAAGCCTTAGCAAGTCTGTTAGCAAGTCGGGATGCACCGAAAAAACCGAATATCGAACAGTTACAGCAAATTAAAATTGATGTTGATCAGACAGAACGACTGGCACGGCTGCCGCAAGAAAAAACGAAATTTTCAGAATTAAAACGAGAATTCGACGCCCTATTTTCCGCACAAAAAAATATGCTCGACCAAGCCTACCATGAAAAACTAACGGAAATTTCCGATGCGTTCAATAAACTCCGTAAAAATAATTCATCGCCTAAAAATGAAATACTTTCGCAACTCCTAAATTTTGTTCAACAAATTGAAACGCTACAAAAACGAAACGAAAATATTTCTCTGTTCATGAAAGAACAAGGACAAAACGTTTTGGGGTCTATCATTTCGTATCAAAAGAAAATTGAAAAAGAAATAGAACAAGATAATGCGTTTCAAAATCTTATAAAAACGGTTCCGGTTTGGGATGATTATAAAACCGCGTTGCAAAATTTCACTACAAAATATCCCGATCATCCCGCTTTACCCGACGCCGCCGAAGTTTTAAAAGAATTGGACGCGGTTAAAGAGGTTATGGTTCCGCTCAACAATTTGATCGAAGTTTATTCAAAACATGCCCATGATTTTAATGCGTTGCAAAAAGAGTCGGAGGAACTGTGGGAACGATTTGAATTATTATCGTCCAAAATTTCCGGATCAACTGAAGTCCTTTTTTCCGAAGGCAAAATTCTTGAAACACTTTCCAAAATGAAACCGTTTACCTCCGAAAGTTTCAAAGCAACAGAACCGCTTTTGAAACAATTATCGCAACGTCAACTCTGGGCTTGGGTTGATAAAGAACGTTGGTATTATCTTACTCAAAAGCCGGATAATGCAGGAAATTATCAATATATTACAACATTCACTTCTGAAGAAATAACACATCGTATTCGTGATAATGATTTTAGCCGCGACAAAATACTTGCCGAATCGCAATATCAGTTTTCTATTACGGCATTGAAAAAAATCGATGCAATTAAAGATAACGTTACTGAAATTGTTTGCGAACTCATGGAAAAAATATTGTCGTCAAACGGTATTGATCCGATTTTGAAATGTATTTTACTCGATTTATTTATTTCCGACCTGTCACAAATTGATCCGATTTTTGCATCAAATTTTAAACGTTACCATGAAATTATTCAAAAAAGCAATGTTGATATATCGACCAATTGGATGAATGTTAGTTCCACAAACACCATTCCGCAACGGAATTTAGCCAAAGCAGCGTTGGAACGTTTGCCGGATATTAAAGGACTTACCGCAACAACATTCAAAGAATTATCGCAATTCAAAAATTCTATCGGAAAATCTCATCCCCGATTTGAATGGATCGGTATTCTGTCACGAAAAGATGGAATATGGAACTGTCAGACAAAATCAACCTTGACCGGCGAAACGGGGGATATTTACATTCTTCGCCAAAAAATGGATAATACTATTCAGCCAATTAAAATCGGCAGTGTTGCTAATGGTAAAATTCAAATAAATAACAGCGCTACTTACCTTCAATGTATTCCCGTATTTTTTAAACAATAAAACTTGTTACCATTGCGAACCTCTAAAAAGACCTTTTTCAATCGCAAATTTGATTTAAAAATCATTTGTTCCTAAAATCCCTTATGTCCTTAAAAACTTGGGGTTAATGGACAATAGGGACAAATAATTCAATGATTAAAAACGAATTTTTAGAAATTCCCAATTATTTAATTTTTGTAATATTTCAGTGGAATTTTCTCAATGATTTTGAGTTCATTTTCGACAACCTTATTTTTACCTAATTTTCTTAACAAAACAACCTCAGTAGCAATGAATCCCCCAAAGAACAAACCTTATTACCTCATTGTTAAAATACGATTTGTTAATAAGGTAATAAGGTCGGTCTATGTTATGTTTTTTGCTACTGAGGTTGTTCAGTTCGAAAAATTAGATAAAAATAAGGTTTGTGAAAAATAAAATTGAATCCTGGTGAAAATTCCACTGAATAGTTATAATTTTTTAGTTTACTTAATATCTGCACTTTCCTAAAAGTACGATAATAAATAATGCTTAAATTTAAGGATTTTATTAAGCGGTTTTTAATATTTACCTCTTTTATATTAGAGCAAAAGTACGTGTAATATTAAAAAAACGCTTAAATTACGGCGTTTAATTTCTGTACTTTTAGGAAAGTGCAGTTAATATCATTATTACTACAAATCGTTATTACAATGGCTTATTATATTCGAATTCGCGGCAAGGCGTTTGGTCCGTTTGACGAAGATCAACTCAAAGAAATGAGAGTAAAAGGAAAACTCAGCCGAACAAGCGATGTTTCAGAAAATAAAACCGATTGGTTTCCGGCGGAAAATTTAGGATTTTTGTTTCTGTCTGCGCCGTCTCAAACAACATCGTCCGGTAACTCTGCCGCATATTCATTATCGCTTGATTCCGGTACGACAACTTCACCTCCATCAGAACCGGCTGATTGGTTTTACAGTATCAATGGAACCGAAGGTTTCGGTCCCGTAACAAGAAATTCTATTGTTCAAATGATTCAATCAGGTACATTACGCGATGAATCATTGGTATGGCAGCAAGGACAAAATGCGCAACAAATTCAAACGGTATCACTATTTTCCGGATATTTTTCCTCTCCGGCAAATTCGTCTTCGTTTCACCAACAGCAAACCGGATTTCAACCCGGCAATACGGGTTTGTTCTGTTCTTCGTGTGGTAATCCGGTTGTCCAGACGGCACAAATTTGTCCGCGTTGCGGTTCGTCAATCAGTAAGAATAAACAGAATTACAATTCGTTTGACGAAAATAATGTTTCCGCCCAAATTGGATATTTTGACGTTCTGAAAAAATATGTAGAATTTAATGGTCGTGCCCGTCGAAAGGAATATTGGAATTTTACGCTCATCAATATGTTACTTAATTTTGCTTATGTAATATTTGTATCGATTATCACTGCAAGAATTTTCAGAACAAATATAGATATATTGGAACGGGGCGAAGAACCTGTATTGGTATTATTTTTGGGAATACTGGTCATTATTTATTTTGTTTTTTTATTACTGTTATTCCTGCCTTCTTTGGCGGTCATGATCCGACGGTTGCACGATACCGGCAATAGCGGTTGGATGTGCTTAGTCAGTCTTATTCCTGTTGTCGGAGGAATTATCCTTTTTATTATTTTGGTACAGGACAGCCAACCGGGAAGTAATCGATACGGTATCAATCCAAAATACAATTAAATGTAATATATCAGCGGAATTTTTATTTTTGTAACATATCAGTGGAATTATTGTTTGAGGTTAAAAAAGTATTTGCCCTGAAAGGGCAATAGGATTATAGCCTACCCCAACGGGGTAGGTTCAAGGACCATCACCAACCGAAGCCCTGAAAAGGCATCAAGATTATAAACGGTTCGTCATTTAATTATTTTCCTGTTGCCCTTTCAGGGCGTTGGGTTGGCGGGGGAAAATTAACCCTACCCCGTTGGGGTAGGCTATAATCCTGACGCCC
>JAIRLW010000288.1 GCA_031259095.1 Planctomycetaceae bacterium
AGAAATCGCCTCACCCCGACAAAAGCGTCGCCGTAAATTCTTAAAGACTAAAATTTAACGTACATCAAATTTTTTTATCCGCGAAAACGAAAAGTTACTCGCCGAAACATCATGCCGGCGTACTCGCCGACAGTGAATTGGATTCACGACGGTCATGGTCTTTATCTCAAAATTAACGATAACAAACAACATGCTGTCGGCAACAAACAATGATCAACGCTAAACGATCAAGAATCAGTACTTACCGAAGTAGAATTGGTATGTACTGAAAGACAATCGGTGCATACCAAAAAGCAATCGGTATGTACCGAAAGACAATCGGTGCATACCAAAAAAGCAATCGGTACGCACCGAAAGGTAATCGGTACGCACCGAAAAGGAATCGGTATGCACCGAAAGGTAATCGGTACGCACCAAAAAGGAATCGGTACGCACCGAAAGATAATCGGTACGCACTGAATAGTGGTTATTGTGCTTAAATTTAGGGTCGTAGGAGGTTTGGGGGTTGCGGCTGCACCGCGAGTGAGACATTTGACAAAAGAGATTACGACGAAGACGTTGTTGTTTTTACTTCTTTTTCAGGAATGGTTATCAGACTGGTTTGGACAAGAATAAATGCGATGACAGCGCCGACAAAATTAGCACACAAGTCAAGCGACGTATTGACATAACCGCCAACACCTGTTTGTGGTAGAAGGACAGTCAAGACAAATTCGATATTTTCATTAAACGCGCCAAAACCCATTCCTGAAGTAATCACGAGAAGCCCCGTCGAAAATTGGCGAAGGTTTCGTTGTGGAAGAACGGTTGCCAAAAGATGATACATTATCAGAGTGCAAACGCCGAATCCCCAAGCATGAACAACTTGGTCGTACCGCAGAACCGGATAATCGGTTGAAAGCGGCAACAAAATGAGCGCATATAAAATATCATTGCCAACCCGAATTCCTCCGCCAGCAAGATGCAATACTGCCCAAACAGATAAACCAACAAGACAAACAAACGGATAACGGACTTTCTGAAACGTAACAGCAATGAAAACAGATGCTGCAATAACAATGACCACATAAATCAGAAATTCATGATTGGCTGTTCGCCAAAACCGAATACCGAAAAATAAAGTTGCACAAAAAACAATGACCGCCGGAATAAAATGTCTGCGCTCAAACATGGTAAAACGTGATGTTGTTGTTGTTGTTTTAATTTGTTTTATTTTATCTTTTGTACCACACAATATCAATCAGTTCATTGATTTTGAAATACCCTGAAAATTTTAGGGACATAAGGGACAATAGTGACCAATGGGATAAATAATCTTGAAAGACCACGTTTTTTCCCTTGCGGAATGTAAAAAATACAATAAGATATTGGAAAATAAATGTGAATAGATCACGGTAAATTATATTTTCTCGACTGAAATCGATTTTAGCCGATTTTTATCAAATAACAATGAGTTCACAGGAAACACTTGATCAAACGCTTATTGAGCAAACAAAAACCCAAATTCGGGTAATTGTCAATGAGATTACGCAACTTTCAAAACTTGATATTAGTCCGAATGAGTATCACGGCGAGTTTTTGCATCGGGTTGTTTCGGCAATGGGAGCGGTTGGCGGTGCGCTCTGGACATTTGAAGAAGGAACATTGACGCTTGCCTATCAGGTTAATATCAAAGAACTGGAAATTCAGGATGATGCGTCCAGTCAAAAACATGCCCGGCTTCTTTATCGGATGTTGCACGGTCCCGAAACCGGAACGCTCATTCCGCCTCACGCCGGAATCGAAGGAGAAGAAGGATCAGGAAATCCGACTGATTGGCTCCTGGTGTTTTGTCCCATACGAACCGAACTGGAAGTCGTCGGTCTCGTTGAAATTATCCAACGTCCCGACACCAACACAACAACTCAACGCGGTTTTCTACGGTTTTTGGCTCAGGTTTGTGTTCTCGCAACAGATTACTACAAAAACCGTCAACTCCGTAACTTCGGTGAACGCCAAAATCTTTGGACGCTGCTCGAAGATTTTACCCGAACAATTCATCGAAGTTTGGATGTTCCCACTACTACTTACACTATTGCTAATGAAGGACGGCGATTGATTGAATGTGATCGGGTTAGTATTGCGTTGCGGCGGGGAAGAAAATGTAAAATTGTCGCGGTAAGCGGGCAAGATGTTGTGGACAAACGGGCAACAACGGTCAGGTTACTCGGAAAACTCGCAACTTCTGTTGTCAAAGCAGGAGAACCAATCTGGTACACCGGCGATACGTCGGATTTTGCACCGCAAGTCGAAAAAGCAGTCGAAGATTACGTCGATGAAGCCCACACAAAAATGATTGCCGTTTTTCCGCTGTTCCGAAAAACAAAAACAGGCAGCGAAGAAGAGGACGACCCGACAAAACGAAATAAACAAGAACCGCCGTTTGGTGCTTTGTTGGTAGAACAAATCGAAGACAGCCGAATACCGGAACGAATGAGAAAACGGGTCGAAATTGTTGCCGAACACGCCTGCTCCGCGTTGGGAAACGCCTTAGAACATCACAGCATTTTCCTAATGCCGCTCTGGAAATTGATAGGAAAATCGAAACTTTTATTCACGGCAAAATTATTACCGAGAACGCTTATTATTTCGACCTTGATTTTGGCGGCGATTGGCGTTTTGGTTTTTCTGCCGTATTCGTTCCAAATGCACTGCAACGGAACTCTCGAACCAACACGCCGTCAAAAAATTTATTCGCCGTTGGACGCTGAAGTTAAGGAACTTTTCGTAGATCACAACACGAAAGTTCACGGACCGTTTGTCGGAGAAGATGGAATTGCTTATCGCGGAACAACATTGCTCGAACTCCGAAGTTCTGAACTCGACGCAACCGGCATTCAATTACTCGGCGAACAACAGGAAATCGTTGAAAAAATCGCCGAACTACAACGAAAACAACAAGATCAGGATAAACGTTTGACGGATTACGAAAAAACCGAACTGGTTGGTCAAATGGAACAGGCGAGAACTCGTCTCGCCACAGTGGAATCCAAACTAGAAATCTACGAACGCCGTCAAAAACCGGATTTGTTTATCACGTCGCCAATAGATGGGGTTGTTGTGTCGTGGGACGTGAAACAACGCCTCACCGAAAAACGTCCGATCAGCCGAATGCAGTATGTGATGGAAATCGCCGATCTTGAAGGACCCTGGCAACTTGAACTGGCAATGCCGGAAAAACACATGGGGCATATCGTTATGTTCAAGAAACAAATGGAAGAGAATGACCCCAACGCCAAACTTCGGGTCGAATTTGTTTTGGCAACAGAGCCGGCTGTCAAATATTACGGAACAGTGACGGAAATTCATGATCGCGCGGAAGTCCGAACCGATACCGGAAGCGCCGGAGCGGCGTCGAGTAATCTGAACACGGTGTTAATCAAGGTTGCGCTGGACGATCAGGATTCACTGCCGCCGGCATTACGACCAGGCGCAGAATGCAGCGCAAGAATCAACTGCGGAAAAAAACCGCTCGGCTACGTTTTATTTCACGAAGCGATTGCGTTTGTCCAAAAAAATATTATATTCCGATGGTTTTAACAATTTGGGATTTGTG
>JAIRLW010000317.1 GCA_031259095.1 Planctomycetaceae bacterium
CCTAAGGTTCCTTCACTGAAAAAATGTTAGGGATAAATGGGACAATAAGGACTGTTGGGACAAAAGATAGGAAATCGGATCGCAAAACGGCAGGGCTAAAGAGGAATGACGATCATAAAAACGGTTGCGCGCTTGCCGAAATCGGAAATTTAGGTATGATATACGCCTTATACGTGAACATTTGGTTTTTGAACACTGAATTTACTGAAATTCCGCGTCATTTCATGCGTTTTGTGTTCAAAATGATCCAAAAAGAAACTCCAAACTCTAAAATACAAAAAATAATACATGGCAAAAAATACTGAAGTTAAACTGAGTAAACGGGATGTTCAAACACTCGAAAATCTCGCTAATATGGCAGGGTTTGTTACAAAACAAGCAAAACAAAACAAAGATCCGGCGGTCGATATTCCGGTTCGGGCATTGTCGAATGTCAGTTTCAATGACCGGAAACGAATCATTGAAATGGGCAAACGTAAATCACAACGCCAACTCTTCAATTTGTCGCAGGCAAAAAGTTTTATGCAAACAATGCTCGTTGCCAGCGGAACAAAACAACTCATCGAACAAGGAAAATCAACAAGTATCAGAGGTTTGTACTACCTCCTAAAACATACCATCGCCGGCGTCAAAGAGGAAACATTCAACGAACAAGGGGAATGTGATACCATTATCGAAGATATTGAAGTGTTGCTCAATTCTTTGCGTGAAGAACTTCATCTTGCGGCGGAAAACAAAGGGAATATGGTCGGTAATATTACCATTGTCGATAAAGGCGATGAAATCGACTGCACCCGTATGGGCAGCGGCGGTTACGGTATTCCGTCCATTGTCGAACCCAATATCATTCAGTTCAAAAAATGTACCGCAAAATTTATCCTCCATGTCGAAAAAGGTACCGTCTGGCAACGTTTTAACGAAGATAAATTCTGGAAAAAATACCACTGCATTTTAACACATGGCGGAGGGCAACCACCACGCGGCGTTAGAAGATTGTTGTATCGATTACATAACGAATTAAAGTTGCCGGTTTATTGTCTTCTCGATAATGATCCGTGGGGATATTATATTTACAGCGTGATTAAGCAAGGTTCCATCAATCTGGCGTTTGAATCTCAACGAATGGCTATTCCCAACGCAAAATTTCTCGGATTACGCAGTATTGATTTCGCCCGTTGCAAACTCTCCGACAGTGTTAAAATTGCTCTCAATGATCAAGACAAGAAACGCGCTAAACAGATTGCGGAATATCCGTGGTTTGTTAAGAAAAAAGCATGGCAAAAAGAAATCGAAACAATGCTCGCTAACGGTTTCAAACTCGAAGTGGAAGCGTTGACCAATCGGGATATTAGTTTCGTTACCGAACAATATGTCCCGCAACGACTCGAAGAAGGAAATTTTCTTGACTGATTGTTTAACTAATGATCTTCGTCCGTCAAGCGATGAACAGACAACATATAAAAACTTCGACTAAAATCGACCAAAATCGATTTCAGTCGAATTGGGTCGATTTCAGTCGATCAAAAGTCAATGTGTTCAATAACCGATTCCCGGCGGCTTGGGATTGAGAAAATCGCGTGGGCCGCGAGTGGTGTAGGTGGGCATCGGAACCGGCGGCGTTGTGGTCATATAAACTTGTGCTGTCGGCGGCGTAAGAAATAACGCTCGAACTCTTGGAAAACGCGGTTGGAAACCGGGATCATACTGTTCACGCGGAATATAAATCGGTTGCATTCCCCAATAGGGTCGATCTGCCGGTCTAAACGTTTGGCGTAAAAACTGCCCTAACTCTAATCCCTGATGTGGACAAGGAGCATAACCATGAACCGGACAAATACCGTTCGTTTTTCCCGGACAAACCTGCATCGCGCCATAACCAAACTGATTATTTAATCGTTGATTATTCAGACAATTGTATTGACAATCTTTTCCATGAATCGGACAATTTTTTGGACAGGAACCATCGCATTTACGACAAGTTCCGTGTTGACAAAGTCCGTCAACACATGGACCTTCATGACAAGCAATATTGTTGCGGCAATTCGGGCAAGTTTCATTCGGAGCGTGATTGCCGACACAAGGTTTTCCAAGATGACCGGAATGGAGTTCGGCTCCTGCGTGGAATCTGGTCGAAAACCTCGAATTAGGATCGCAAGAAAGCGATTGTTGTTCGGCTTCGATGTTTGCGTTATTTTTTTGAGTCTCTGCTCCGCGAACCTCAATCAATGCCGTTAAAATGGACGCCGCAAAGGCAAACATCAATGTCAATCGGATGATTTTCATTATTATATTCCTCACTTGAGAAAACAGACGAGTTGCTTTCGAAACAATCACTCCTTAACCCCGTAAATCGGCTCAAAGAACACTCTAAGTTTATTTTTTTCTCAATTCTTTGGTAAAAGAAGGAAAATTTTTTCCTAACGGGAACTTCTAAAAACCTTTTGCGTCCCGTGATTTTCCGAAACAATCAGCAAAAAATTATTTTATTCTGTGAGCGATTTGAGCAATTTTTCAGCGGCGTTGCGTTTTGGGAAATTGACGTTTTCGGCTAACGATGTTTTTAGGAATAATACCGCTTCATCTTTGCGATTTTGTTTCAGAAAAATTACCGCAAGATAGTACGCGCCGGGTGAATTTAATTCGTTGGCGTTAAAATACCGCATGAGAATTTTTTCCGCTTCATTCAACGAATTAGCCTGAACCAGAACCCACGCAAGCGTCGTTTGAACGTCCATCGAATACGGATTTTGATCCGCATTCCGTTTCGCCACCGTAAAGGCACGACGTAATTGACGAGCGTCATTTTGCTCACAAAGCGCAAGTGCAAGACCAATCATTGCCTCCGAATTGTTCGGCTGCACTTCCGTAATTTTCATAAATTTTTTTTCTGCCTTCTTATAATTTTCGGCATAAAGATCGACAATTCCAAGCGTTATCACTGCGTCCGCCAGATTAGGGTCGAGCCGATGAGCTTTTTCCGCAAACATTTTTACCTTGTCCAAATGATTCCATATCAACTCCAAATCCGCAGCGGCAACCAAAACTCGCGGATTTTCGCCGTTTTTCTCAATTGCTTCCGCAAGATATTGAACGGCTTCATCGGTTTTTCCGATTTGTTCCGAAAGTTGAGCAAGAAGAATCAACGCCGGAAGTAGTTTATTATTCAGCGTTTCTGCTTGGGAAAGAATTTTAATCGCTTCGTCTTTTTGACCAAGCCGGAATTGCACCAAACCAAGCCGGTAAAGATGTTCGGCATTTTCCGGTTCCAGTTCATACAATTTGGTCAACTGTTTCGCCGCTTCGTCCCAACGTTTCCGTTGTTCGGCAGTGTCGGCAAGAAGTTTTTCACCGTAAATCCGAAGTGAATGTTGACGTTGCGGGTTGTCGCGTAATTTTTCGACAAGACTCAAAGCGTGTTTGGTCAACATGGAACATTCGAGATTCCGTGCTTCGGAAAGGGCGACATTGGCAAGAATTAAAAACGCTTCCGGGTCTTCGGGAACGTCTTCCGCCGTTTTTTCAAGCCAAAACCGCATTTTGTCAAAAGACTTGAATTCCAGCGACGGATCAAGAAACGCCATTGCCGCATTCACGCCGCCCGGACGACTTCCCGGTTGTTTTTTCATCGCGTCCGCAAAACATTTTTCCGCGACCTCGTTTTCACCATTGACCGCCGCCTGAACTCCCGCAAACACTTCGGGATTAGAAGGCAACGCCCCAGAATACAATCGTTCTTCCTGACCAAATAACGGAGGAATCACGGAATCCGGTGAAAAAATGGAAATCAAAAGTAAAACGTGAAAGACTCGTACAATCGGAAATTTCATGGTTTATAATCTGGTAAAATCCTAATATTTGAGTTGCCGGAAACGGAGTAGAGTGGTATATTATAGCAGTGAATTGATTCTTGTGAAATGGTTGCCCCAATAAGTCAGTTTACCCAAAATGAAATAATGCCGACCATATTTTCTGGAGAAATTATTCACCTTGTCATTTATTTCACGATCTTAGCGATTTTAACGGCAATTGCGATTTACGTTGTGGGATCATTACATGAGAAATCGATACAAAAGGAACTTAACGCAGAAGATCACCTCAATAATTTTCGGGAATTAAAATCACAAGGCAAACTCTCTGAATCAGAATTCCGAATTATTAAGAAACAACTTGCTTTCCAAATTGTCGATGAAGAAAAAGGTAAAACTCAGAAACAATTCGATCCGTTTGTTTTGGTTTCGCAAGGAGTAGAAAAAATTCAAAATAATGATTTTGACGATTCCGACGTTTTTTCGGAAAATAACGAAGAAACACGAATTGCAGGTTATGATGACGGCAAAGGAAACGAGGAGACGGTACTCGAGCAATAAAGTTAAAAATCATAACGTGGAAAGAGCGTTTCACCGATCATGGGAAAAAACAGAGAAAGTATAAACACCTTTTCTTTTTTTTCGTAGTACATAGAACGATTGAATGACAGATTAATCGTTCTAAAATTAATAAAACAAAATATTTTGTTTATCAATCGTTGAACCAGGGATGACAGAAAAGTTTCCAGGGATTCGGATTAGATCATTTCATCGTGAGAAAAATTTTCCGGCTTGTGGTGTTGGTAATCACGTTGAAAAATAGACCCTTTTTGAATTTTCGGAAACAGAAACCCCCATTAAAGAAAGGCTGAAATTTCATGTCATCCGGGAGAGAATCTAACTTAAATAAAGGCGGCGGAACAAATAAAAAAAATGCGTTTTGTTCTTTCTGTCATAAAAGTTACCGAGATGTTGGTCCGTTGGTGGAAGGTCCGGGCGACGTCTATATTTGCGGCGAATGTATTGACTTATGTCAAACAATCTTAACGCAGGAACGTCGTCGGCGTAACGGTTCAGGCGCCAAACCGCTCTCAAAAGTTCCAGCGCCGCGCGAAATTGTTACACGGCTTAGCGAATATGTTGTCGGTCAGGAACACGCCAAGAAGGTGTTATCGGTTGCCGTGCATAATCATTACAAACGACTGATCAACAAAGATGAAGGCAACGATATTGTTCTTGACAAATCGAATGTGCTGTTAATTGGTTCAACCGGTTCCGGTAAAACGCTTCTTGCTCAAACATTGGCGAAAATTCTCGATGTGCCGTTTGCTATCGGCGACGCAACAACATTAACCGAAGCCGGCTATGTCGGAGAAGATGTTGAAAATCTTATTCTGAAACTGTTACACGCCGCCGAGTTTGATGTTGAATTAGCGCAACGCGGAATCATTTACATTGACGAAATCGATAAAATCGGTAAAACGTCACAAAATGTTTCCATTACGCGCGATGTTTCCGGCGAAGGCGTTCAGCAGTCGCTTCTCAAAATGCTTGAAGGAACGATTGCCAATGTTCCGCCGCAAGGAGGTCGTAAACATCCCGAACAACAATATATTCAAGTTGATACAACAAATATTCTGTTCATTTGCGGTGGAACTTTTGTCGGGTTGGAAGACATTATCGGTCAACGGCTCGGCAAAAAATCGATTGGTTTCAATCAAGCCGCGCCCATGAATCGGGAGGAATGTTGTTCCAATTATCTTTCAAAAGTTACATCGGAGGATATTAACCATTTTGGTTTGATTCCTGAACTGGTTGGTCGGTTGCCGGTGATTTCAACGCTCACGCCGCTTGATGAAGCCGCGCTGATTCGCGTCCTGAGCGAACCGAAAAACGCTTTAGTGAAACAATATAAACGGCTTTTCCAAATGGAAGACGCGGATGTTGAATTTACGGAAAGCGCCTTGGCGGCAATCGCCAAAAAAGCGCTCAAAAAAAAGACCGGCGCACGCGGTCTTCGGTCTATTGTCGAAAATGTGATGCTTGATATTATGTACGAACTTCCCGATCTTCCTTCCGGTGAAGTTTATCGTGTTACAGAAGATGTTGTTGAAGGACGTGAAACGGTGTTGCCAATAAAAGAACCTTTGACAAAAATCGCTTAAAGATCATTGTCTATTTTATTGCCTTCGAAAGTATCTCGCGAAAAGTCCGCAGATTACGCTGATTGTTTTTATGTTCACCACGAAAAACACGAATGTTCACGAAAAGATTGAAAACATCATTTTCGTGTCCCTTCGTGTATTTCGTAGTTAAAAAGCAGTATTAAAAAATCCGCTGAATAATAACCATTATCAATCTGTCCGATAATTTATGTTTCAAGTTTGGACTTTTCGACGCCGACGGAAATGACGTTGAGTTTTAGACCTAAATCATTATCTCCCCGAAAAATTCCGAAATAATCAGTAATTTTTAAGCGTATTCCTTGACTGTTTTTTATTTTACTGTATTGTTTATTTTAAGTAAAAAGTTCGATAAGACAAATAACTTTTTGCTCAACTAAAGAAAGTTTTTTTTCAAAAACTATGACTACTAAGATGAATACGCCAAGATTGGAAATTGCATTTCGTTCGGAAAAAGTCGATTATTTGAGTCATTTTTCATCCAGGGGGAAAGCGGAACGGTGGTCGATTTGATTGTCGATCCGGAACTTCAAGGTCGTTTGATGGGAATGGGACTGTTTGTCGGAACACGTTTTCGCATTTTACAGCGAGGAAAAACTTCCACCCAACCCGCGCTTCTGGCTATCGGTGATACCCGAATCACTTTAGGACTGTCCATTGTTTCAAACATGCTAGTTGAACGATAAAACCACAAACCACAACTATCAATATTTCGGTTTAATATTTTAGCGATCAATTTAATTCACCAATTAACTTTAATTTACCATGTACGAACACGATGAAATTCTTGCGGTTTTGGTTGGTCAACCCAATTCCGGTAAATCGACCGTTTTCAACTACTTAACCGGTTTACACCAAACGGTTGCAAATTATCCCGGCATCACTGTTACCAAGAAGTCAGGGCATTACCACGACGGTAAACGTCGTATCGAAGTGGTCGATCTTCCCGGCACTTACAGTTTGACCTCGTATTCGCAGGAAGAACGGGTTACACGCGATTTTTTACTGTTGGAACGTCCGGAAGTTGTTGTTATTGTTGTTGACGCTTCTAACTTGCGTCGTCATTTGTATTTTGTGTTCCAGTTGCTCGAACTTCAGATTCCGCTGGTGATTTGTCTGAATATGATGGATCTTGCATGGCGGCGCGGTTTATCGATAGACATTCCGACATTGGAAAAATCGCTTGGCGTTCCGATCATTCCGACGAATGCGCGTAACGGTGAAGGACTTGAAGAGTTACGCCGGAAAATCAACGCGATTTCCGCAAAGCATGAACATGAATTTCCCGCCGCTTGGAAAATCAATTACGGAACCTTAGAACCGCTTATTGACGAATTTGACGCTGCTTTTTCGCAAAAGGAATCCCTTGCTCAGGATTTTCCGCCCCGTTGGCTTGCGGTGAAATTACTCGAAAACGACCGCGAAGCCCGACGCATTATTCAACATCACACCCACGACAAAGATTGGGAACCGATTCTTGAATCATGTGTACAAAAAGTCGAAGAACATGAGAAAAACGGAGGAGATTCACCGCGTAAAATTATTGCGTCCAGCCGGAACGCCTTAGCGGAAACCATCGAAAAAGAAACGGTTCAGCGTGCATCGGTTCCGCGCCGTAATTCCGACACGTTGGATTGGTTTTTTTGTCATCCGTTGTTTGGATTGGCGGGTGTTGCCGCAGTCATGTTTATTACGTTCCAGTTGGCGTTTAATCTTGCGGATGGTTGGACGTGGTTTCCTTGGATTAGTGAAGAAGGTTCTTTTGAATGGAACACTCCGTTGGGCGCAGTGGATTCGATTTTTTCCGTTTGGCTTCCGGCGTTGTTCGATTTCTGTTTTCATCTTCCCGACGGCGATCTCCATTCGTTGATTTACGACGGAATTATCGCGGGAGTCGGCGGCGTTCTCACTTTTGTTCCGACCATTTTTTTCATTTTCATTTTTATTTCGATTTTGGAACAAAGCGGTTATATTGCCAGAGTGGTGGTGGTCTTGGATCGGCTGATGCGTTTTTTTGGTCTTCACGGTCAAAGTATATTACCGATGATTCTTGGCGGCGGGATTGTTGGCGGTTGTGCGTTGCCGGCGGTGATGGCGACCCGTTCCATGAGGGAACAACGTGAACGGCTTTTAACGATTATGGTTGTTCCGCTGATGAATTGCGGAGCGAAAGTTCCGGTGTACGCTTTGCTGATTTCGGCGTTTTTCCTTGAATATCAGGGCTTGATGTTGGCAACAATTATCCTGATTTCTTGGGCGATTGCGTTGATAGCCGCTTCCGTTCTTGGCAAATTATTTATTGGTGGCGAGCCGTCTCCGTTGGTGATGGAACTTCCGACCTATCAGGTTCCTAGTGTGCGTGATATTGTTTTTACGGCGGGACTTCAAACGTGGTGGTTTGTCAAAAAAGCGGGAACAATTATTCTTGCGGTGAACGTATTGCTTTGGGTACTGATGTATTATCCGCGTCCCGCCGATCCCGACGCCAACACCACTACTCAACTTGCCGGTTCCTACGCCGCCCAAATGGGACGTGTTTTTGAACCGGTTTCACAATATGCCGGTTTCGATTGGCGTGATAATGTCGCACTGATTGGCGGTTTTGCGGCAAAAGAAGTTATTGTCAGCACGATGGCGACAATGTACGGAATTGAAGCCGAAGAGGAAAATGAAAAAAACACCGAACAATTAGCATCAGTTCCCATTGTCCCTACCGTCCCTACTGTCCCATCAATAGAAAATGAGACGAAAGAGATTGAAGCAATCGACACGGAAGACCTTGACCTTCAAGGAAAACGTCTTGCGATTCGTTTGCGAGCGGAAGGTAATTGGACAATGTTAAAGGCGTTTGTTTTTTTGCTGTTTGTCATGATTTACAATCCATGTTTTGCGACTTGTGCGGTGATATGGCGAGAAACGGGGCATATCAAATATATGCTGATGACGATGGCGTACACCAATGGTTTAGCGTTGATTCTTTCGGTGATGGTTTACCAGTTGGCGTTGTTTGTTGGTTATTTGTCTCATTAGTCCCTATTATAATGTCCCCCAATTTTCGGACAGGTAGTAAAGACAAAAAAAGAAAAAAACTTTTCAGGGAGAGGTGGTTTTTACCACTTCTTCAGAAAAGAAATGGGATAATAAATTTGTTTAACAAAGTATTAATTGCTGTCC
>JAIRLW010000340.1 GCA_031259095.1 Planctomycetaceae bacterium
AAAAATGGCAGATACATTATCCGGTAACTCACCGAGGATGCGTTAACTCTCTTTGGGCGATTGATGAAGATAATTTAGTAATGGTTGGAAATGATATTACTGTTTTTCATAAAGGTAGTGAAACTCATCCACTGGTAAATACTTCAAATGATTTGTTCAACCAAAACGATTGTATGGCAGTTTGGGGCGTGAATTTAAACCGTTTTTGGGTTATGGATCGAAACGGAAATGTTGCTGAATTTAAGGACGGACAAGCCGGTAAAGTTGTGGTTAAAGGTAACTTTTCTATCGACGACAATGAGGTTTGGGTCAGTCCTGAAGGAACCGTTTATGTCATTGCAGGACAGAGACTTTATCGTTTAGATTAACTTATTTTAGTAACAATTCAAAATTAGTTGAAAGTTGATAGTGGAGAACGGAGAGTTTCGCATACGGATTAAATTCGTTGCAAAAATAATTCCGCTTGCGAATACTATCAACGATCCGTTATCAACTATCAACTACTTTTTCATTTTTAACTTTTTTATTACAACAATGAATAACAATAACATTTATCTCGAACTGGAACTTTTTCTTGATCCGGCAATTACGGATACAGATGAATTGAAAAAACATCTGGAACAAGAAATCAGCAATTGGAACAGAAATATCAACGCAAGTCCGAAATTTAAACAGAAGGTTGCCAAAGCCAGAGAGTTTATCCAAAATGGATTAACCGACTTACATAAACAAGCCGACGAAGCAAGAAACAAAATGTTTCAAAAACTTCGGTCACAAATTTCCGAACTGAAACTATCGGGCGAAATTAACGAAGTCGGTTTCAAACATCTGAATAATACGTTCAAATTTTATTTTAAGGAAAATACTATCAAGGAAGAATCTGGCGTTACGAAATTTGAAGCGCCGATTTGTCCGCCGTCACTTCAATGTGATAAAATCATTTCCTTCAACGATATGCAATCCATTTTGGATGACTTGAGAATTGTCAAAAACGGAAAATATCAAGATCTTTATGAATTTCTCGAACTTCCCGCCTCAACCGAGGTCAAAATATTGTACAACAAATCGAAAGACGAATCGAACCGGATTGTGAAAATAATGGCAAAAACTCCCGAAGTTGATGCGCTAAACCGTCTCAGCGGTAAGGCTCTGAACTTTTTTAAGGATGATAAATCAAAAAATAATTACGATAAAGCATTGAAACGTTTACCGTTTGACAAACTCTGTGACGAAAAATTCAAACTACGCGCTATCAAAAAAGAAATTACTTGGAAAATTTATCAAATGTCCCTTCAAGAAACTCTGAAGAAAGGTTTTACTCAGAAGGAAGCCGAATGGTTGGTTTATGAATTTTATTGCGTTACTAAAAAATGTCCGCCGCCAAAACCGGAATCAGTACCAACATCAACGCCTATTCCTATTCCTAATCCTATTCCTACGAATACCGCTAATTTTCTCAAAAGTGTTACGCAGTATGTACAGAATACCAGTACTCAGGTTACAAAAAATGTTTCACAAAAAATTCAAGAAGCGATTCAGTCCATCCCGAAATCGCCGAAATCATTTACCAATAATAAAACCGAAACAACATTTTCGCCTGATATCGATGTTATATTAAATGAATTTTACACCATTCGTAAACGGTATCAGTCAAATAAATCTCATTCGGATACGGCGTTGCGGTCAATGTTTGATGCTCTTGATTCGCTCGTTATACAGCAACAAGTAAAACAAACAATAATATTGCCGGAAATGATTGAATTACGTGCAAAAATAGCGGCAACACTCGCCGATTCCGAATATAAAGCCGAACACTTCGATCTTGCGTTGCAATATTATAACGCCGTTCTCGAATATGATCCGCGTAATAAAACCGCTCGGCAACGCCAAAAAATTATTGACGATACAAAACAAAATGCGTATTCAAAAATCGAAACTTTAATTATCAATGGAAATATTGCTGATGTTGATCCGATTCTCGAAGACTTGCAATTCAAGTTTGCAACGGATTTTGAAACAATTGATTTTTTACAAAAAACGAGAGACCGTCTCAAAAATTTAAAACCCTCAAAAGAACAATTACAAAAATTGATCAATGAAAAAAAATGGAAAACAATTATCCGTTTACTGGAATCACAACCGCATCGTGATTCTTTTTATCAGGACATCCTGCAAAAATCGAAACGCCGCATGGAACAAGTTGAAAATGCCGTCATAGAAATTCGTAAAACGATTCAACAGCAAAACTGGACACACGCTGATTGGCAACTGAATCAATTATCGTCCTATATTTCAGATTATACGGAAATAAAAGAGTTACGAAATGAAATCGAATTGAAAAAAAGCCCTTTTTCAGAATGCGAAAATAAAATCAAATTGTCCTGCAAACAAAAACAGTGGGTTCAGGCAGAAAATATTGTAAGAAATTTTTTAACCGAATATCCGGTTCCCAATATCAAACTGGGGACGTATGTACAACATATCTCTGCCGGAGTTGTCCGTTATGAAAATAAGTTACGTTTTTTACTCTTTTCAATAATCGGCGGCGCATTATTCCTGCTCTTTTCCAATTTTTCACTTCAAATTTACAACAACTTTGACGGCGATCAAAAAGTCGGTATCGTTCTGGCTTCGTGTTTTGAATGTGCCGTATCTTGGGGATGTTTTTGGATTTTGTTTCAAATTTTATTTCTGTTTGCCGGTAAAAGATCGGAACGATACAACGGAATGAGTTTCCATTCTGTACTTTTTTACGGAATATTCGCAGCAGTTGTCATATCGTGTTGCGGACTGGCGTTAAAATATCTGCCGAATGTTATAACAAATAATGTTATAACAAATGTAGAAAACAATCTGCAAGAAAAAGGACAACAATTGATTGAGTTGCCGTTTTTGTATTACGGAATGAACTATATTTTTCCGGTTGCGGCGTGGGCGTTTGCTCTTGGTTTGTTTCAATTCTATCTGTACTTATTTTTTCAATATTGTATCAATAAAAAAGTAAACCGCTTTTCAATGCATTTATTATGGGTTTGTATTGTTCAAGGTCTTGGAATTTTCATTATTCACATACCGTCAATCCAGACATCACTCGGCAGCCTTGCAGATTTTCTCGCTGATCCGCGGACAATGTTCGCTTTAATCTGGATCACAACATGTCTGCTCGCATGGCATGATAACCGAAACGATTTGGATACCTCATTTAGTTTAAGCGATTTCTTCAAAGATTATTTGTACCGAAAATTATTGTTGCGCCGATTAAGAATCGGCGAATTTGGAAAAATATCGTTGCTGGATACCGATTGGTACAAAAACTGTGAAAAGTTACAGCAAAGAAAAACCGCTCAAGCAACTCAAACTGCTGCTCAACAAATTCCGTCACAACCGCCATTACCGGCATCGCCTTCCCAAACCGCTCCCATTCCCGTACCAATTCAGAATCCGGCAAAACCGCCCAATACACAACATGTACGAAAAGTTCCTGTGCCGCCGTTACAAAATCAGTCAGGACAAAAACGGTAAACCTCAATATCTGTTTATTGTTCTATTTACAATTCCGTTTCATTAACACTGTTTTTTACAACATTAACATTTTTACAACATTAACTATTATGTCCAAAACTAAAAAAATTCTCGGTATTGATCTTGGAACAACTTACTCTTGTGTTGCCTACATCAATGATTACGGGCAAGCGGAGGTCATTCCCAACGCAGAAGGGGAACGTACTACTCCTTCTGTGGTTTGGTTTGACGGTAAACGTGCTGTTGTTGGTCAGGAAGCGAAAGAAATGACCAGCGTCTATCCTAATTCCGTATGCAGTTTTGTGAAACGAAATATGGGGAATGACGATTTTACTTTCGATGTTGATGGTATCCAATATGTGCCGGAACATGTTTCAAGCCTTATTCTCCGTAAACTCGTTAAAGATGCATCACAATTTCTCGGTGAAGAAATCAATGACGTCGTGATCACTTGTCCCGCTTACTTTTTCGTTAAAGAACGGGAAGCAACAAAACGCGCCGGAGAAATCGCCGGTCTGAATGTGTTACGTATTATCAATGAACCAACCGCCGCCGCATTCGCTTACGGTGTGAAACCGAACGAAAATATCAAAGAACGTTTTATTCTCGTCTATGATCTTGGCGGCGGAACATTTGATACTACGATTGTTCGGATTTCCAAAGACGGCGTCGATGTTTTATGTACAGACGGCGACCACCAACTCGGCGGTAAAGATTGGGACGACCGGTTGGTACAACATCTTGTCAAACGATTCAACGAAGAAAGCGGACAACATGTTGATGTTACCGACGATTCTGAATTTTATTACGATGTATTGCAAAAAGCGGAACAATGTAAAAAACAATTATCGGACAAAAAAACAACCAAAACAACTCTTGCCTTTCAGGGTAACAAAGTACAAATTGAAACATCACGCGAACAATTCGAGCAAATGACAGAAGACCTTTTAGATAGAACTGTTGCGCTCACTCGTTCTGTACTTGATATGGCACGAAAAAAAGGTTGTACAAAATTCGATCAGTTAATTCTTGTCGGCGGTTCTTCCCGTATGCCGCAAGTCAGCAACCGGCTAAAAAAAGAATTTTCGGTGGAACCACAAATTTTTGAACCGGATGAAGCGGTTGCCAAAGGTGCAGCGGTGATCGGTAACAATGTTTATGTGCAACAACTTATTAACGAAAAATTGACACGGCGTTCCGCAGGGTTGACTGTTGAAACTGCGTCAGCGGAAGAATTAAAAGCAGCATCAAAAATGGTTGCCGATGAAAACGGATATACGCTTGAAATTGTTACAAACGCAACAAAAAGAGCAAAGAATGTCTCAAGTAAAACATTCGGTATTACTGTTCTTGATGGTTATGACGTTAAGGGACAACCGCAACTTTCTGTTTCTAATTTAATTTATCGAAACACTCCTCTTCCGGCGGAATGTTCTGAGCAATACGCAACTATTGCTGATAAGCAACAAATTGTTGTTGTGGAACTTGTCGAAAATATGTGTGACGCACCTGTTTTAGGACAACCGGAACCTGTTATCAGTCTGGATGACACAACTTCGCTTTGGAATGGCGAATTACCTGTAAAACCGAATTTGCGGAAATATTCACCTATTGATGTTACATTCCGTATTGATGAAAACGGACGTTTAATCCTAATCGCATTTGATCCGGCAAGTAACGGAAAATTAGAAAAAGCAATTCCTGAACAAAAGAACGACACCCAAACCGGTATGGGAAAAGTTACAGAATTAATCGTCGAATAATTTTTTTTAACTGGACATTTGAGCGGCAGGAAAATAAAGTAGGGCTTTATATTAATTGGTATATTGATGTATTGTTATACTCATTACATCTGAAAATTCGGTTTTATCAGAGCAGAATTTTTGTGTCCTTTATTTATTATTTTATTATTTAAAAGTCCTGTAAATTCTGTTAATCCCGTCAAAATCTGTTGATCTTGTCAAAAAACGAAAACCGAATTTTAAAGTGTGAAAAGTATAGGTGATTTATTTGATTGAGATGATTTTGGATAACGAATTAAAAAATTCTGATTGGTTTCACATTTTGGAGGTGATAATTGTTGATTTATGACATAACTCTTCAAAATGTGAAATAATCAGAAAATTTTTATTTATTTTAACCGCCAGCCCGTGAACGCTAGGGATTATTTTGTATTTTTAAACAGTAACTCTATTTCTTTTAGATTCAAGGCGCGGTTCCAGATTCGGAGTTCGTCAATATCGGCGTTTAGTTGTGATTTGCATTTTCCGGTTCCGTCTTGTCCGATATTCCATGACAACGGCGTATCAATACTGCCGTGTAAACGCCCAAAACTTTTTCCAAGATTTTCGTCAGTCAGGCTTTCGCTGCAGAAAAACAATCGTCCGTCCGGACCTCCCGAAAAAATTGTTGCGTTATTTTTCCGATCAACGGTTACGGCGCAGAACCACCAAGTATTTAATGAAACAAAAATTTGTTTTACGTCAACACGAAGTCGATTGTTGTCGGCAATATTGAATCCGATAATGTTTCCGTTATTTGCTGATAACGGATTGGCAAAAAAACAAAATCCGGGATTCTGACCGGACAACCAATCTTTATTACCGATAAAAACCGGTTCCTCTTCCTGAATGTTTGGCATTCGCGTCCAAAACGCAACAGAAAAATTTCCGTCCGTTTCAAATTGTAACGATTTTTGATTGCCAAGCGTTACGAATTGCGGTTGTTTGTTTTTACGAATCTCAAGATAACCATTTTGTTTTCCGCCGTTTGGTTTGATGGTTGCTCCCCGATTTTCTGCGATAATCGATTCAGAATTTTTCGGTACTTTTACTTTGTTTTCCAGACTACCGTCAAAAGGAAGATAAACAAGAAGTCCGTCGTCAAGCGTTTTGCCGGAAACCGAAACCGTCTCATTTTTTCCGCGAACCGAACCGTCAAGCAGACCTTCCTTTTTCATTTTCGCAACATCAATTCCGAAATGATCCAAAACCGTTACTGCGGCGTCCGCGCAACACGGTTGCCCTTGTATTTCACCTTGCACCACATTTTTTCCGGAAATCATCAGCGGAATTGTATAATTTTCGGAACGCATTGAACCGTGTCCGCTAATCCAACCGCCGTGATCCGACGTAACAACAATCAACCAATCTTCTTGCGCGAAATTCGGACGTTTTTTGATTGTATCAAGAATTTCTCCGGTCCAGCCGTCAATTTCTTCAATCGTTTTGATATAATCATCATGTTTCAGACCGGGAGGACAATATCCGCCGCTGTGACCGACCTTATCCGGTTTATCAATATACCAGAGTATCGCATCAACATCGGCGCCTTTTTTCCAATTTGCCGTTTCAAAAGAACCGTCAAGAATAGTGGGAATACGTAGAGCGTGTATTTTATCAGCGCCTTGTAACGCCAAATCACAAGGATTGTTTTCCGATACAAGAATAATATCAGGTTTCCATTCATACAAAAAAACAGTCCTTTTATCGGGATGACGTTTTTTAATATGAGTCAGAAATGTTTGGTACGTTTCACTGACCTTTTTTTCGTTATAGTTTTTGTACAAATCATTGTTGGGAACCTGTGTTTTTCCGGCTGTTACGCCGGTGGCGATTGCGGCATGGTTGGGACCGCTAATCGTGGGCGCGTCTTTGATGGTGTGAGCCGCCAACGACCATGCGCCACGATAGCCTTCCGCCCATGAACCGTTACAAATTGAATCGAAATTCGGCGTTGTTGCCATCAGCATGACGTCGGCTCTTGCGCCGTCAAGCATAATGGTCAACGATTTAGGCGTTCCTTCCGCATGAAGCGATAAGGTTGCCGCAAACAATACAAACATTGTCGTGATAAAGTAATTTTTCATCATCAATGATCCTTTCTAAAATGAAACATTATTGTTGAATGAAACTCAAAGAATACACCATACCATAAAATTAACAGAAAGTCAAAATAAAAAAAATGATTTTTTGAAATATCCAAGAAAAAATATTTTGTAATATCATTTGTATTTTATCCGACGTCATGAACATGTTTTAATATTTATGTAACTATTCAATCATTTGTCCCTAGTGTCCCCTTAGGAACTGCCGACCAATAACT
>JAIRLW010000344.1 GCA_031259095.1 Planctomycetaceae bacterium
AGTCCGTTGCTCTACCAACTGAGCTACCTACCCGTCAAATATTAAACAATTTCATAACCCCAAAAATCAATCGCAATTATTTTATCAAAATTAATATTAGCGTCAAGTGGTTGGGGGGTAAAAGAATCAAAATAACATTTTAGGAGTAAACATTTTCGATTTTAACATCTTAATATTTTAGCATCTCTTTAATATTTTAGCATTTCTCATAATACTTTTCCCAAAAAAATAAAAGTCAGAGAGATTTCAAATCTTCCCAAACCGGCATCAGCGCGTCCAGCAATTTCAAATACCGTTGATATTTCATTTCGTACACTCCCGCGAATTGCGGATTGGGATCGAAATGACGGTTAATCGTCACCATTTTTTCACATGCTTCGTTGTAAGTTTTGTAAATTCCGGCAGCAACAGCGCCGCCAATGGCTGCACCAAAACATCCGAGTTCTGTTCCGGTAGGAATTTCGATGGGAAGTTGGAAAATATCGGAAAACATTTGAGCCCAAACCGGACTGTTCACCGCTCCACCCGTCAACCGGATTGTTTGCGGTCGTCCGCGAAAACGGAATAACCGTTCGGAATGCCAACGATGCCCGAAACAAATTCCCTCAAACACCGCCCGCATCACCTGCGATTTCGAATGCCGTCCGTCCAGACCAAATAAACAGGCTTTGGCGTCAAGATGAATCGGATTGCCGTACAGGAACGGCAAAAACACAATTCCGGTATTTTCCGGCGATGTTGACTCCACAAGAAGACTACAATAATCGTAAATATTTTCTTTTGCCCCGCGCAGTTGCAACAGTTCTTTATCGCTTTGAAAAAACTGTGAAACAAACCATTCGAGATTGCCGGCGGAAATCGCACTTCCTTCAAGCATCAGATAATACCCGTCAATACTATAACAACTTGTCATAAACATTTCTTTATCAATGACGGGCGTTTTCGAGATGGAGAGGTTGTTGCCCCATGTTCCGGCGACCATGCAGAATCGTGTTTCATCGGTCATTCCCACAGCGAGACCGCAAGCGTCAATATCAAACATTCCGCCGGCAACCGGAGTGCCTTCGGCAAGTCCGGTTTGTTGAGCGGCTTCCGGTATTACGGAACCGCAAATGTCCGCCGACCTTTTGAGCGGCGGCATTAAATGTTTCCAATCGGCAAGCCCCCAAACTTCCAGAACTTCATCATCATAATCCGCCGTGCCGTTGTTAATCAGACTTGTTCCCGACATATCGGTCAATTCCATGTACGCCTCGCCGGTCAACCGATAACGTATAAAATCTTTGACCATAAACAAATATCGGGCTTGAGTGATTGTTTCCGGTTCGTTATCGATCAGCCACCGGAGTAACGCATTAGGCTGTGCCGCCCAGATATTTTGCATTGTCTTAGGCATAATTCGTTCTGGAACTTTGTTAAAAGTCCATTCTTCAATATATTTTCGCGCACGGTTATCGGAAGAAATAATTCCGTTGCGCACCGGACGACCTTTTTCGTCAACAAGATACAACCCGTTTCCATGACCGGTACACGTCACCGAAACAATGTTTTTCGAATCAATGTTCGATTTTCGAATCACCTCACGGACAACTTCGCAAACATTATTCCAAAGGGCGTCCATATTGTTTTCCGTCCAGCCGGGATACTGATAAATATGCTCAATTTTCCGCGGCGCCGTTGCGTATTCTTTACCGTCAATATCGAATACCGCCGCCTTAACCATCGTCGAACCGCAGTCGATACCAATCAGATATTGTGTTGATAATGTCATCAAATTCTCCTTCATTGTTTTATTACGTTGGAAATAAAAAACGGGAACAACCCTCTTCTATAAGTGGTTTTACTGTTGTCCATTTTTACGACATCATTATACGTCTATTTTCCTGTTTGACAATGATTGATTATTCCGGCAAATCGCCGACCTTTTCTGAAATATATCAGTGGAATTTTTGTTTGAGGTAGAAATTGTATTGCCCTGAAAGGGCAACAAGATTATAGCCTACCCCAACGGGGTAGGTTAAACTACCGTCACAACTCCAAGCCCTGAAAGGGCGGCGCGATTGCTGTATTCCGCCGATACATTACGAATACCTATCGCCCTTTCAGGACTCTTGTTTTAAGGGCATTTTAACACGCCCCGTTGGGGCGGGCTATAATCCAAACGCCCCTTTCGGGGCTAATATAAAAAACAAAAATTCCACTGATATATTACATATTACTTAATATTTATTATTTAAAAATCCTGTCAATTCTGTTAATCCCGTCAAAATCAGTTTATTTTGATCCTTTTTTCCCGCTTATTCCTAAAAAAAGGGCATTTTTATTTTTTCTGGACATTTTTTTGTTGACAACAGATAAGTCTTAACGTAATATTAGAGAATCTTGACTGAAATTGATTTCAGCAAAAATAATTTTTTTTCAGCCTTTTATTGACGCCCCTCTTTTTTGATGTATATTAACTAAGAATGTTATGGTTGAATCGCGTTTAATCTATGCGGATAATTCCGGCAGCGCGATTTTTAACAAATTTAACACATTTGAAATGACAACAATGAAAAATTCTATGAACCAATCAAAACACCCTTCAAAAGATTTACTGAAGAATTTTTCGGTAAATTCCTCCGTGTTAAAATGGGCAATTAGGGGGGGGGGGGGGGTATTTCC
>JAIRLW010000416.1 GCA_031259095.1 Planctomycetaceae bacterium
CACTATCAACTATTCCGTTGCCCTTTCAGGGCGTTGGGTTGACGGGGGGAACTTAACCCTACCCCGTTGGGGTAGGCTATAATCCTGACGCCCCTTTCGGGGCTAATATAAAAAATAAAAAATTCCACTGATATATTACTTTTGATTAATTGTCCCATTAGTTATATTGCTTTTGATTAATTGTCCCATGAGTCCCTATCGTCCCGAATGTCCCTTTTTATAGAGATATTAGGGACGATAGGGTAAAATAGTCCACTGATATATTACAAAATTCATCGACAACACCATTGGAGTTTGCTCCGTGTTTTATTGGTTAAGTCTAACAATGCGGGGCAAGCCCGCGATGTTCACTTTCGGTGAATTCGGAATTATTGAGAGCCCCTATTGTAATTTTTTATCGTGTAAAGTACATTAAACCAGTCCTAAAAAAGGTTTTAGGATTTCCCTAAGATGTACGCCAAAACGAATTTTAATTGCTGAATTTTATTTTAGCAGATATTTTTTTACCCTTATTTAAACAGGAGAATATTCTCATGGAACGACGTGAATTTTTGAAAAAAGGAACGCAAACATCACTCGGTTTCGGAATCGGTCTGACGATTTTGAACGGCAAATCAATTGCGGATACTTCGGCGAACAACAAAATCAATCTTGCGTTAATTGGTTGCGGCGGACGCGGTACGGCGCTGATACGCGGTTTTCGGGGGTTTGGCGATGTGAATATCGCCTATTGTTGCGACGCCCAAAAAGAACGGGGCGAAAAAATTGCCGAAGAGGTCAAAGCAAAACATGCCGGCGATATGCGAACCATTTTTGATGACAAAAATGTTGATGCCGTTGTTTGTGCCTTGCCTGATCATTGGCACGCTTTGGGAGCAATTCTTGCTTGCCAAGCGGGAAAAGATGTTTACACCGAAAAACCCGCTTCACAATCCGGTTGGGAAGGTCAGAAAATGGTCGAAGCCGCACGGAAATACAAACGTATCGTTCAACACGGAACGCAAAACCGAAGCGCGCCGTACAATATTAAAGCAAAACAATATATCGACGAAGGAAAACTCGGTACAATTCATCTTTGCCGTGTCTTCAATCAAAAACGTGAAATGAATTCGTTCAAAATTAAAACCGGCGAACCCGTTCCAGAAAATCTTAATTGGGATAACTGGCTCGGTCCCGCCGCTGAACGTCCGTATTCTTCGACAATTGTGAGCAGAAATTGGCATGAATTATGGGATTTTTCTTCCGGTGATGTTCTGAATGACGGGGTTCACCAGATTGATTTGGCTCGTTGGCTTATCGGCAAGGAAATTCCCAAATCGGCGTATGCGGTCGGCGGACGTTTCACCGACCCGAACAGCGACGCCCAAACACCTGATACGTTAATTGCTTCTTATGAATTTGACGATCTCACCTTTACTGTTGAAGAAACTCTTTATTCCAATTACATTCTCAAAATTGACGGTGGGGTTCGCGATTCCGATATGTTTCCGTACTGGATGCAATGTGCAACACGTATTGAACTTTACGGAACAAAGGGTTTAATGATGGTTGGTCGTCATGGCGGCGGTTGGCAAGTTTTCGACCGTCCCAAAGATCGGCAGCCGGTTGTCAAAGCCCAAGAGTTCGGGCGTTTTCCCGATCCGGAACATAAACGTAATTTTTTGGATTGTATCCGGTCGCGCGAATTGCCCAACGCCGACATCGAAAAAGGTCACCGAAGTACTTCGCTCGTTCATTATTCGACCATCTCCTACCGTTTAGGCGGTATGAAACTTGATATCGACGAAACAACCGGTGTTCCGAAAAATCCTGAAGCCGCTCAATATTGGAAACGGGATTACCGAACACCCTACGTCATTCCCGACGAAGTTTAATTAACAATAATCTCCGCAAATTCTTTTTTGTCCATGAATTGACACGAATGATCACAAATTATTTATTTGTGATCATTCGTGTTGCATTTTCATAAAAGTACGATAATAAATATGCTCAAATTTAAGGGTTTTATTAAGTGGTTTTGAATATTTACCTCTTTTATATTAGAGCAAAAGTACGTGTAATATTAAAAAAACCTTAAATGACAGTGTTTTATTTTTGTACTTTTAGGAATGTGCAGCTTATACTCCCAATAAACTTATTGAGTCGATTATTCAGGAGATCAATCTGTTCAATATTCATATAATGCGGCGGGACAAAAAATTTCGGCAAAAATACCAACGATAACAAGTAATTACAGTTATGACGGAATGGGATGTTTAACAAAAATTGATAATCAAAATGTTACACATTATGATTATCAATGGGATGCCGCAAATCGGATCGTTTCCATGAATGACGGAAAATACAATTACGATAAAACAAACCAGTTAATTAGTGCCAATTATACGAAACTTCCATCTGAAAAATATAATTACGATTTAAACGGCAATCGTTCAAATTATCAAACAGGAAAGAATAATCAATTACTTCACGATGGCGAAAATACTTATGAATATGACAGCGAAGGCAATCGAATCTCCAAAGGTACAACAAAATATTTTTGGGATCACCGCAACCGTCTTGTTAAATTCGAAACACCGCAGGAAATCGTTGAATATATTTATGATTACAAAAATCGTCTCGTTCGTCGGTCAACCTCAAAAGGTTTAGAGTATTTTATCCATGATGGTTGGCAAATTGTTTTAACTCTTGACGGAAACGGTAATGTAACAAATAAATTCTTATGGGGAGCAAAACAAGATGAATTAATCGCGCAAAATTCCGATTATGCTTTATGCGATCATCTTGGAACGGTTCGGAATTTAATCGGTAACGGAGTTACTGCCCATTTCGAATACAACGCTTTTGGACAATTACTTTCAAAAACAGGTAATGCTGATTGTGTTTTCAAATATACTGGTAAAATGA
>JAIRLW010000432.1 GCA_031259095.1 Planctomycetaceae bacterium
AGAGTACGATTTTAGAACATAATTTTTTAGTGAATGAACTTTGGGTTAATTGATTGGTAAGAGCTGAAGTTGATTTATACTCCTTACACTTTAAAATTCGGTTTTTATTACAAAATAGAAGTTCACAAAAAACACCCCAACGGGGCAATCAGCATTAGTATATGGCAACGCCCTATAAAATAATGAAACAAAAAAAAAAAACAAGGACATGAAAGGGCGAAAGCCTAATAATGTTCATTATTTTCAAAAAAATACAGATTCCATGTTTGCGCCCTTTCAAGACTTTATTTTCAAGGAGAATACGATTCGTAGGGCGTTGCCCTAGGCTCATGCTTGTTGCCCCGTTGTGGCGAAATGTTATAAAATATTGGGGCGAGAACACAAGAATAAACGGTAACGTATTTCAATGCAAAAGAACTTAAAAATTTAATTACTATTTTTTATATTAAAAAAATTACAAAAATAAAAACCGAAATTTCAAGTGTAATGAGTAAAACAACTTATTTATATTGCATAACCATTAACTCAAAATTTTAACTTTTATGATTGCAAGAGGTATAACAATATTCAGGCTTATACGAAATTTTATGTTATAAAAACAAAAACCTTATTAGGTAGGTAACTTATCAAGCAGCGACCTTTCGGCGAAAGGTCGCCTATCAACGAATGTTGTTTTTGTTAGAAAAATAATGTTGAAAATAATGTTTGTTGAAACAATTAAAAAATGTTTACTGAAAAATATTCACTGAAATATCACAAGATTTTAATGTAAACAAATTGATAGGTTACATTTTTTTCGTTATCGAAAATATTGTTTCCTAACAGATTACCAATAATATTTTTCGTCTTATTTAGATTGAATAGTTCAATTTGTGGACGAAAATAGAGTTCCCCCTTTTTTCAAAGGAGAATAACGATGAAGAGTTTGATGTTAGTTTTCAGCAGCATTTTGTTTGTTGCTCAGTTTGTTTTTGTTCCGGCTTGGGGACAAGACGCCGTAAAAACCGAAAATACGGTCACTGTTAATCTGTCGGATGTTACAGAAGCAGCTGTTACGGAAAACGAGGATGATGCGGAGTTGCCGCCGGATATCCTGAAAGATACGATAGCGGATTACACCAAACAAATGGAACAGAACCGTAATAAAGAGGAACTGTTACGTTTGGAAGAAAACTTAAAACCTTGGTACGAATCAACTGAAATCGCGCAGGAAACGATGACCGCCGAAGACATTGATTGGCTCATTGCCGAAGTAACAAAAAGCCGAAAAGCTGTCGAAGAAGCCGAAAAGAACAATCCCAATCCAAGCGACGAATTTGTTACACTGGGAACGTTTGACAGCATGGCAAGTAGTTTTCAAAAAAATCTTGAAAAAGCCGGCAGCAACATTAAGAAAGAAGCAAAAAAAGCCGGTACGAAAATTAGCAATGACGCCAAAAAGCAAACTGATAAAAGTATCAATAACGCCAAGAAGCAACTCAATGACAGTCGCAAGAATGTTGAGAAACAGGCAAAAAAATCCGGCGAGAAGGTTCAGAAAACTGTTACTAAAAAAGTAACAGACGGAATCAAAAAAGTTGAGAAAACCGGAACTAAAGAAATCAAAAAAACAGAGAAAGCCGCATCTAAGAAAATTAAAGAAGGCGAAAAAGCGGTGATTGATCTGATTAACGGAAACAAAAAAACTCCGACAAAGAAATCCGGTACGTCAACCTCCAAGTCGAATAGTAAATCTTCAAATACCTCTTCCGGTAAGAAGTCAAGCAGTTCGAAGAAAAAGTAACAAATTCAAGTCCGACACATCAGCAAAATCCAAGCCGAGTCAATAGTTTGGATTCATAATTTTGTGTTGGTAAATTTTGTTCAAGTAGGAACACACTTCGGTGTGTCCCTACAAAATACATAACATTTTTATAATCGCTCCTATTGAAACTCATGTCAATTCATGAACAAAAAATTTTTTAGAGATTTTCCTTTTTTATAAAATGCAAAACACGGTTTCGGAATTTTCAAATTATATCTTTAATTTTTATTACGAATATGTCCGGCAAATTTGAAACATTAGAGAAAATCGGTAAAACACCGTTTGGTATCCGTTATCGCGGTTACGATGTGGAACTGCATACCGAAGTCGCCATTCTGGAACTTGCAGATCAATATCGAAATAATAAAGACTACGCCGCCGACATTTGGAATACGGTTTCAAAAATAAGTAATCTGAAACACGATTATCTTGTTCAGGTACTCGGAGTCGATAAACCGCAAGGTTGGATTATTACGGAAATGCGCGGAATCAGTCTTGCGGATACTGTTGCAAAACAAGCATTGCCGCAAAATGTTGTCCGAACCGTCATTCGCGATGTTCTCGACGTGATAAGTTTTTTTGAAAAACGTAACATGGTTCACGGCGATATTCGTCCGGAAATGCTTCTGTTACCGTATATCTCCGAAAATAAAACTCTCGAACAACTTCGCGCGAAACTTGGTTTTTCACTTGGCGTTTTTCTTTGCGGTGAAGTTCTTCAAGCCGGCAGGGATTTTAAATATGTTGCGCCGGAAATGATTATGCCGCAACTCGGTAAAATCGGTACGCCGACTGATTTTTACGCGTTGGCTTTTACGGCGTTGGAATTACTGGTCGGACCTAAATTTGATTCCTTCTTTTTGCAGGACACTTTAAGTTCGCAGACAACAGCGTGGTCAATGATTCATACCAGCGACGAATTTCAGTTTCCGCCGTTACGAGAAATGGTTCCCAATTTAGCGGATGATTTATTCAATGTATTGAACGCCGCTCTTAAACGTAACGTTGAAAACCGGCCGCAGACTTCCGGTGAAGTGCTTGCTATGTTGGACAACACGAAAGCCGAAGCAATTCCTGTTGCGATAATAAAAAGTATTGCCGTCGAAACAGAATTTATACCGACGAAACATCAGGAACGGCAAACGATAAAAAGAGAATCAACAATAACGTTACAACAACAGCCGTATAAACAAACTCAAAAAACGACACAAAAATCAACATCACAACCGACAAAACAATCCGCAGGAATAAAATATTGGAACAAAGAAAAAGTTAAAAAATGGATCAAAGAAAAAGCGAATGATCCTGTCTATTATTGGACATTTATCGTTGTTGTCGTTGCAATTTTCGGAATGATTGCCTTAACACTGAAACCATTGATCAATCCTGAAAAGAAAATATCGGAAAAGAATAATCAATCTATTACGGAAAAATTAGAGAAGGAAAGATTAGAGAAAGAAAGATTAGAGAAGGAAAAATTAGAGAAGGAAAAATTAGAGAAGGAAAAATTAGAGAAGGAAAGATTAGAGAAGGAAAGATTAGAGAAAGAAAGATTAGAGAAAGAAAGATTAGAGAAGGAAAGATTAGAGAAAGAAAGATTAGAGAAAGAAAAATTAGAGAAAGAAAAATTAGAGAAGGAAAGATTAGAGATTCTTGAGAAGTTTATTTATATTCCGTACAAGAATATCGGCAAAATCGGTGCGGAAAGTATTCCTAAAACATGGGAGGAACTCGAAAAGTCGCAGGAGGAATTTTATCTTTCCGGTAACGAAAAAATAGAAGATAACGATATAACATCATTACAAGGATTGCAAAAACTTGTTGCGCTTAATCTTGGAGTTTCTGTAAAACTGACCGATCAAGGTTTGGAATATCTCAAAAATCAAATCCAACTTCGCGAACTGGAGTTAAATTCAGGCAATCTGACCGACGGCGGATTGACGGCGTTAAGCGGATTAACGTTGTTACAAAGACTTTCATTAAACGGATGCAAACAAATCGGAGACAATGGAATAAAACATCTTGCCGGTTTAACAAGTTTGACTTACTTTAATTTGCCCGGCAGTAAAATTACCGATCAATCGCTGGAAATACTCGGTAAGATAAATTCATTACAAGAATTATTGCTCTGGAAATCGGAAGCGTTGACCGATGACGGTTTGACGCATCTCGAATCGTTACAAAATCTTGAATTGCTTAATATCAGAGATTGTCCCAAATTGACGGAAGAATCGGTTACGAAATTAAAAGGAAAATTACCGAAATGTAAAATTATTTTCAGAAACGGAGATAATTGAGTACAAATAATATGGACATAAAAGAACTTTACACACAATCGACACGGTATTTTTTGGCGCCGGTTTTACCGCTGCTGGACGATTCCGATATTTCCGAAGTGCTGATTAACGGTACGGAAAATATTTATTACGAAAAATCGGGCAGGCTGCACCGTTCAGAACACACTTTTCCGTCGGAACATTTACTCCGTGCAGCGGCAACAAATATTGCGGAATACAGTAACCGCCGTATCGGAGGAAAGAATCATAGTGTTGATGCACGTTTGCCGGACGGTTCACGGGTTCACATTATTGTTCCGCCAAGTTCAAAAACAGGAATTTGCATTTCGATTCGTAAATTTAAGAAATCGACATTTAATCTTGAATCGTTAATTCAATGGGAAAGTCTTTCATCGGTTGCAGCGGAATTTCTTCGGATTGCAATTTTATTGCACAAAAATATTGTTATTTCAGGAGGAACCGGTACGGGAAAAACCAGTCTCCTGAACGCACTTTCCAGTACTATTCCCGAAGATGAACGTGTTATTGTGATTGAAGACAGTTCTGAATTACAGTTACATCAACCTCACACGGTTTATTTGGAAGCCCAACCACCGCAACCGGACGGAACAGGTCAGGTAACAATCCGCGATCTCTTTGTCGATTCACTCCGTATGCGTCCGGACAGAATTGTTATCGGCGAGGTCAGACGCGGCGAAGCGTTAGATTTAATTCAGTCCATGATTTCGGGACATTCCGGTTCCATGACCACCGTTCATGCCAATACGCCGCGTGATGCTGCTGTTCGTTTGGAAACATTGTCGTTGATGAGTGATGTTTCGTTGCCGATTTATGTTGCGCGGGCGCAAGTTGCTTCCGCAATTCATCTGATCATTCAGATTGAACGTTTTGCCGATGGTTCACGAAAAACAACGCATATTACTGAAGGGCTTGGTTTGGATGAAAAAAACAATTATCAGTTTCATGATATTTTTCGTTTTGTTCATCAGGGTTGGGAAAGCGGCGGGAAAATCAAAGGAACTCTCGCTCCAACCGGTTATAAACCCTCCTTCGCGTCGGAACCGTATTTTTTCGGACTTGATGACAAAATTATTGAAACAAAGGAGGTTTTTCAAAAAGAAATTTAATAACAAAAAATATCTTTAAGGATTGATAATAATGTATATTATATTAAGTACAATTATATTTGGCGTTGCCGGTTTTTGCCTTGCGCGTCCGTTGGTTGCTCTTTGGGATGCGATTGCGTCCTCTTACATTGAGGATTTGAAAGCAACCTGTTTCGGGTTACAATTAGGAACCGAAGGGCAGTTTCAATTTTGTTTACGGTGCTGGCTCGGCGCGTTGGCAACCGTTATTGTTGTTGTCGGTTTTATTTTCAAGATGTGGATATTTATGATTCCTTGCCTGTATATCATTTTTATTTCACCGCGAATAATTATCGCAATTTTAATCCGGCGAAGGAAAATTTTGTTACGTGACCAGTTGGTAACGGCGCTTTCTGTTGTTACAAATTCTGTTCGTGCCGGAGTGGCTTTGGAAGAAGCCATTCACTCTGTCGGCGAAGCGGACTTAAAACCGCTTGCTCTGGAATTTCAACGAATTTACCGTGAATATACGGGAAATAAACCATTCGTTCAGACTCTTGAAGACGCTAAAGAACGTCTTAAATTGCCGAGTTTTGCTATTTTTGTTGCGGCTTTAGCCACCAATAAAAAACGCGGCGGGAAAATCACGGCAACCTTAGAACAATTACGTTACAGTTTATTGGAAAACCAACGCCTTGAACGAAAACTGGAAGCGGATACCGCAGGCGGTCAATCACAAATACATATATTATCGCTTGCCCCTATCGGATTTATCGGATTCTCTTATTTCGTTACACCGGAAGGAACCGCATTATTGTTCACAACAATTCCGGGTCAGATTGTTCTGACGGTTGTTACACTTTTAGTTTATTTTGCCTACCGTTTAGGCGAAAAAATTACAACAATTGAATTTTGAACTAATATTTTATATTTTATATTTTGAGGAGGTTATCATGTTTTTTGCAGAAACAATATTGTCGGAACAACTTCATGAGTTTTTTAAGACCGGTCTTTTAGCGGGCGGGACGATTACGTTTTTCTTTTCTATCATTTTTGCCGGTATTGCGTTAGCCCGTATTTTTTCGCAACCCCAAAAACGGTTGAAACAATATATTATGGAAGAAGATCGGCTCACGATTCTTCGTCGGGAAAACACGACGTTTCGTATTGCGGAACCTTTTATTCGTGATTTAATTGCCGCCGCTTGGAATAAAAATCGGATAAAACTCAATCTTATCGCCGAACAATTGACGCTGTTACATACGGCAATTCCCTGGAAACCGGAAGAATTTGTTGCGGTAAAGCAAGCCGAATCAATTTTATCGGGTGTGATTGCGGGAATGGTCTTTTGGAATTTCGGAAATCCTGTTGCGGGAATAATTATCGGATTCATCGTCGGATTATGTTACTATTTGGTCATGATGTCGGACTTGAAAGATCGTTACAAAAAACGGTTACATGAATTACGTACAAGACTGCCGTTTGTTGTGGACTTGATGGCATTGACACGAGGAGCGGGCGCTTCCTTTACGGAAAGTCTGGAATCTGCGGCACAGGAAAATAAAGGACATCCGATCAGTGATGAACTCAATCGTGTGATTATGCAGTTGAATCACGGAGTAACGCAACAAAAATCACTCGAAGATTTAGCGGAACGGGTACGCCTTGACGAATTTAATGAAGTTGTTTTTGCGATCAACAAGGCGGATGAATTGGGAACGCCGATTGCGTTTGCGCTTTCCGAACTGGCGGGTCAAATGCGTTTGAGACGGCAACAGTTGGGAGAAAAAGCGTCGGAAGAAGCCGAAACGAAATTGACGGGACCGGTGATGCTTATTGTTGTTGCGTGTATGATTATTGCGGTTGCTCCTTTTTTGTTACCTGTATTTTTGGGAGGCGGTCCCGGAATTTTTTAAGCGAAGTTTTTTTTACCGATTATATTATTTATTACAAAATTATGCCAGCCTGGATTCATATTACAAAAGGTACTGTACCGGAAAATCTGTTTGATATTGTTTCATCATTCAGTAAAGTCGGCGGCGATTTGGATGGAAATATTTGTATTCCGTTGGAAAATATTCCGCCGTGCGCTTTTATTCTCGAATATAATGCGACGCAACAAATTTATTACATTATTCCGAGAAGCGATCATGTTTTACGTTACGAAGGTGCGCCGTTAAATCGCGGAGCGAAAACGGAATGGATACCGGGAACGATTTTAGAAATTGCGGACGAATTGGAACTTGAGTTGGAGGTCGATGAAAATCCCGAACCGGTTGCCGCTTTGACTATTGTAGAACGGCGGTCACAAGAAATAGAACAATCGGAAGCGGAAGAACAGTCCGGCGAATTAAATGATAACGCCAATATTGCGAAGGGGAAATCAGAATCCGCTGTTTCTGTTTCACCTATTTATCTTATTATTTTCGTTGCCGTTTTATCCGCATTAATATTGCCGTTCTTTTCCAAACCATCACGAGGTACGCCGCCGTTTAATCCAACGAAAAAAGACAGCGAATCCGTAAAAAATATATTCCTGAATGAAATCAAAGAAAATCCGTTACAGGCTGAGTATGAATTATGGTTTCAATGGTTTAAAGAAGCAATTATTGAAGAAAATCACAGCAATTACAAAAATGCAAGTAAAAATTATAAGAAAATCCGCGATAATATTTATGATTACTGGAAAAGAACGGGGCAGTCCGAAAAGATTCAAAAAATCGTTCAGGCACAGGAAAAGGAGGAATCGGATGATGAAAATGAAAATAATGCGGACGATTTAGAAAGAATTTGCGATTTTACCGTTAAAAAAATAAAATACCTTCAATGGCGTCTTGAAGCGGAAAAATAAATTTGTTACTAATTTCAGTTTCCCCCTATTAATAAAGGAGAAAATTTATGAGAACTTGTTTTTTGGCGATGTTGCTGTTTATTGTTGCGGGAATTTCTTCCGCAGATCAAACGGCAACAAAAAATAGTCATGAGGAAATGTTTACAGAATTTGATCTTTCGGGATCGTTGATACCGCTCATTGCCGACAGGCAAAGCAGTATTGATATTCTTGAAACATTGCCGAAATCCGCAACACCTTGGAGCGGATATTCCTGGTCAATAAAACAAAACGGATTGCAGTTTCCGTTAAATGTTTACGACTGTTACGATAAAGGTAAAACTGCCGCCGATTGGGAAAAGAAAAACCGTCTTAGTCCGAAATCCTATAATTCCGCATGGGCGGCGTCCGCTCTTTTGGAAAAGGAACCATCGGGAAATTCCGATGCGCTCAAATCGCTTCGCAAAGGACTTTTGGCGGGAATTTACGATTCCGGTGAAATTAAAATCATTGCCGGAAAAACGGACGAATATTCGAAAAAATTTCAATGTACTCCGAAAGAATTATGGTCGGCGTTACAAAATTATTTTGTCCGCTCCAAACATTCGGTTATTCTTTGTTTTGACGGCGAGGAACAAGACCAAAATATTCCTGTTTTTGCGTTTCGAATTACTTGCACGCCGGAGTCGCCGGAGTCAAAAAAACACCTTTGTTTAATGACACTTCTCGGCGTTGATGCAAATTCATCGCGTGATGACCACAAATTAAATGTACGGAAAGAAACGATTCAATTTGTGTGCGATATCAATGACGAAGGTATGATCGACGATGACGGGCAATGGAAAAAGGTTGGAAATTCAGTGATTCCATCATACGCGTGGATTCCTCTATCTTCCGGCGATATTCCTATTCGTAACGAACAACTGGATAAAGTTAAAGTCAGAAATTTACTCAATCTGCAAGATAACGAAATTCAGGAATTTTTAGTTGCGAAATTGCCGGAGAACCCTGAACAGCCGATAATTGATACGAATATTCCCGAATTGACGGCGTCTCCGAACTCTCCAAAGCCGGAAACGCCCAAACCGGAAATAACAAAGGAAATTCCGGTACAAAAACCGGTTTATTTGAGTATTGACGAGATGTTGTATCTCATGTCGAACAAACATTCCGATTTCTCTTTCAATGCGTCTATTAAAGGCGGTGATGGTTCTGTACGGACGACAGGCGAAAAATTCAAAGTGTTTGTTGAAAGCGCGAAGCCCGGATTTTTGTACATTGTTGCCGTTAATAACAGCAACGATATTTCGATGATTTATCCGGTTCGCGGCGAGAACAATTTTATCGCGGGAAATAAAACCGTAACAGCATTGCCGAAAGACGACCGCTTTTTTCAGTTTTCAAAAAATTTCCCTGCCGGCGCTGTACGATTAAAAGTTTTTCTGACCGGAGTTCCAATTCACATTTCCGGTGCGGATGATATTAAAATTCTTGATCGGCGGCAATTGTCCGAGCAATCACTTCAGGAGGAAGGAATTGATACGGAAAACCTTTTTGGGGTGATGATCACGGAAGACGGTAATGAAATGCAGCCGATGTGCTGGCTAACAAGACGTCTCCGTATGGCAAGACAACAGCGAAGATCTGTAAGAAATAGTGTTAAAGAATTTCCTGAATCCGGCGAGATAACTCCGCCGGAGATTGAGGAGGATCCGTCGGATGATGAGGAAAATCCAGATGACGTAAAACTTGTTACGCCATCGGACGAACCAAAACAGGATGACGTAAAACCTGTTACGCCGTCGGACGAACCGAAACAGGATGACGTAAAACCTGTTACGCCGTCGGACGAACCGAAACAGGATGACATAAAACCTGTTACGCCGTCGGACGAATCGAAACAGGATGACGTAAAACCTGTTACGCCATCGGACGAACCAAAACAGGATGACGTAAAACCTGTTACGCCATCAGACGAACCGAAACAGGAACCAGCGCCGGTAAAAAAACCGGTTGGTGAAAATCCTTTCAAACCGGAACCGTCTGAAGTTACAGGAAAAGAACCGGTTACAAAACCAGGCGAAGTAAAACCAGAGATGGAACCGCTACCGGAGATTGTCAAAATTCCTGTTACACCGACAATTATTAAAAAGAAATCAATACTTGACGACAATCCTTTTATTGAAATAATCGGTAAAAAACCGGACAAAATAAAAGAGACGCCGGATATTTCCGATTCGCAATTTAATAAAGTTGCGATAAATAATTCTGCTGCGGAAACGGAACAGACAACGCCAACCGTTCAAACCCGAAAAATACATTATTCCGATATTATCAATCGGAATGCCCGTGAGTTATTCAAGGGGTTTGCTCAGGATGAAGTGTTGATTATTTTTTCCGATAATAATTCGATTCAATAATTTGGTTCGTAATTTGATTCAATAATTCGATAGCAAAACAGAGGATAACCGGTTGATCTGTTTTGTCTATCGGCTTTATCAAACCCGCCTTGAAATGATCGGGTGTTGAAGCAAAATGAAACTCAACCGGTTTTGTCGTAACAATAACAACCTCAGTTACTATTAACCTATTAACTAAATAATTAATTAAAAATACTATGAAAACAAAAATTTCAACACAGGTTATTTCCTTTCTTTTGTACGTGATGATTACCGTATGTTTTCTGTCCGTACAAATATTAGCGCAGGAACCGGAGTTTCGTAAAAAGGGATTTATTCCCAAAGAAAACGGAACCGGTGCGTCAATAAAACCGTTACATTCCAATTTTCAGGTTGGTTTATCGGTTGACAAATCCAATCACCTTTACTATGAAGGTGAAACAATTTCCTTCACGCTGGAATCGAGCGTTGATGGTTATTACTATCTGATCAATTTGCAGCCGAAAATGGAAAATGGAGAACAAAATTTTATTGTTCTTTCTCCGACGAAGAATTTTCCGGTCAATGAGATCAAAGCCGGTAAACCGATTACGGTTCCGTTACAGGATGAAGACCGTACTATTGAGGCGCAGGCTCCTTTCGGTAAAGACACGATTGTACTTATTGTTTCCAAAAAACCTCTTAAACCGCAGGTTTTCGGTCTTGATCATTTTGAACCGAAATTATCAACGATTGAAGCATTTAATAAGGGTTTTGGGGCGTTGGAGGCGTTGGAAGGAAGCGGTTTTTGGGATTCCGACCGAGTTGAAATAACAACGTTACCGAAAAACAGTACCGATAAACCGAAACAAGGTAAATTCGGTTTGTTTATTGCCGTCGGAAAATATCAGATACCGGGTTTGAGTCCTTTACCGTCTTTACAAAATATTGAAATAGTTACAAAAACATTTCAACAACTAGGATATGACGGCAATAGTGTTATAACATTAGTTGATGAAAACGCAACGCTTGCGAATATCAAAAAGGCGTTTGCTCAATTGTATGAATCGACTGACGCCGGTGATGAAGTTGTTATTTATTGGTTTGGACACGGTGACCGAATGGCGGCAACCGAAGCAGCCGATTCGCCGGACGGTGAACGGGGTTATCTCATACCTTACGATTCTAAAGAACGGAGTCCTGATTCAGGACTTTTTGATCCGGAAACACTAATCAGCGATCTGGAATTCGGTAACATGATTAAGGAAATCAAAAACCGTAAAGTTCTGGTCATTATTGACGCTTGTTTTTCCGGTACATTTATTGATCCGGCGTCTCAGGAAAAAAAGGACACAAACAGTCAAGTTGCAACAGAAAATGCGGAAGAAAAACCGTTTTTTGATTTCAAAACGAGTCTTGACGCATTTAGAACAAAATCAATTAGTCAAAAAGATGCTGTTGCAATAACCGCCTCGGCGCGTGACGAAAAAGCGTGGGCGGTAAAGGATAAGTTTTCCATTGCAACAATGTTGTTATGTAAACACCTTATACGGTTGGAAGATTCCGCGTCGGTTTATGATATTTTTCAGGCAATGAAAGATGATGTACTAAAATTCATTGCAGAACAACAGGAAAAAAATCCGTCATTTACTATTCAGACTCCATTGATTCAAGGGAATGCGGAACAATTCCTGTTGAAAAAAGTTAAAAAAATGTAGGAATTTTGTAATCGTACAAAATTTTTGCAATTGTTTATTATAACAATCAACACAAGATAGACGGCGTTTCGCCGAAACGCCGCAATGTGTAGTGTAACATTTTGGATGTTGTCATGAATCAGATTCACGGCAGAATTAGTATTACAATCGTGTTGGGTTATGATTACAATATTTAGGCTTGCGCCCTTTCAGGGCTTTATTTTCAAGGGAAATACGATTCGTAGGGCGTTGCCTACGCTAATGCGGATTGCCCCGTTGGGGCGGACGATGATTTAAAATCCTAACGCCCTGAAAGGGCAACATAAGCCAGCCCGCCGCAACGCGGCGGGTTGGAATCTCCATAAAGGTCGCCCTGAAAGGGCAGTATATTTGTGAATCGAATGGTTATATTGTCATTTCAGGGCGTAGGAAAATATCATGAGGATAATCACAAAATAAAAAGTTACCGTGAGTTAAGGGCGTTGGCTTACCCCGCGTTCCTGCAGCAAAAAAATAGACTGTTATCCGTGTTGGTGTGATGTTTCGACAAAATGTCGCCAACTGCCTTACGTTACATTCACGTTTTTTGAAACATAAAAACATTATATTAACCTCAAACCCAATTAGGAACATTTTATGAAAACCAACTTATTATTTTTTGTAAGCATTAGTTTACTTTTGCTTGTGAGTAACGCTGTCGGTGCGGAATCACGAACTTGGACGGCAAAAAGCGGGCATGAAATTACCGGTGAATTGATAACGGTCAACGATGGCACTGTCCAGATTGCTCTTGCCGATGGTAAAACGGTTAAAGTTAAGATAGAACAACTCTCGGACAATGATCAAAACTTCATTAAATCTCAAAACAAAAAACAAAATGCAAATCCTTTTGAGGTTATAGATCATCCTGTTTCTAGTGAAAAAAATAATTCCGTTCAATTCGATTGGAAAACACCGCTTGACATTCTGAAAACCGAAGCTGAAAAAGACAATCCCGATGCTATACTGGAATTAGCTTTGAGATATATGGAAGGACGTGATGGTTGTCAAACCGACCATTCAAAAGCATCAGGATTGTTTCAAAAAGGAGCGAAACATGCCGATAAAAATTCGCCAGCCGGTCAAACTTGTAAAGGTCTTTTTTATTGGCAAGTTTCTTGGAATGAACCTAGCGTTACAAAAAACAAAAATGAGGCGATTAGATTATTACAAAAAGAGGCGGAACAAGGATTTGCTGTTGCACAATTCGCGCTTGGTTTATATTACCGTTACCTTGACAGTGACGAAGACACAGAAAAAGAAGAGACAAAAGAAGCATTCAAGTGGTTTCGTAAAGCGGCAGAACAGGGACATGTTGGCGCCCAATGCAATCTTGCCCGATGTTATTTGAACGGGTGGGGTGTTGACGAAGATTATGCGAAAACATTTGAGTGGTTTCGTAAGGCAGCAGAACAGGGATATGCCCAAGCACAATTTGATGTTGGTTATTGTTTTAAAGAAGGTTGGGGTGTTGCCAAGAATGATATTGAGTCAGTCAAGTGGTACCGCAAAGCGGCAGAACAAGGAAATAGTGAAGCCCAAAAATATCTTGGTAATTGTTATGCAAAAGGTATCGGTGTTGATAAAGACGATGCGGAAGCGTTTAAATGGTTTCGCAAAAATTATGAACAATCACCTTCTGATTCTGTAGCAATTACTATTGGTGATTGTTATGTAAACGGCGGTAACGGAATTAACAAAGATTATGAGGAAGCAATCAAATGGTATCGCCAAGCGGCAGACAAGGGCGATGTCGAAGCACAATACAAAATTGGTATTTGTTATTCAACCGGAGGTTTTGGCATTCACAAGAATTATACGGAAGCAATCAAGCGGTTTCGTAACACGACAGCCAAACAAGGTCTAATGCTTACGACTACGTATCCATACCGTATTGGTTCTCTCTATGAACTGGGAATTTGTTACTCAAATGGAATAGGTGTTACTAAAGATATTACAGAAGCAGCCAAGTTGTTTCGTAAGATGATAGAGTTAGAAAAAGAAAGATCACAATTTTCCGTTAAAGAATTTGCGTACAGAAATGATAGTAATGTTCACAAAGATTATCGTAAAGTCACTCAATGGTTGCGTAAAGCAGCAGACCAGGGAAATGCTGACGCTCAATATGGTTACGGTTGGTGCCTTGCCAATGGGAACGGTACTTCCCATGATAAACAAGCAGCAGTCGAATCGTTTCGGCAAGCGGCAAAACAAGGTGATGTTATTGCCGTCGTTGAAATTGGTGATTGTTATTCAACCGGAGGTTTCGGTATTCTCCAAAATTGCGCGGAAGCCGTCAAATGGTACCGCGAGGCTGCCAACAAGGGAAACGCTGAAGCAGAATACAAACTTGGTATTTGTTACTTAAACGGTAACGGTGTTGATAAAGATATAAC
>JAIRLW010000258.1 GCA_031259095.1 Planctomycetaceae bacterium
CATTACATCTGTTTTGTTCGATGTGTGAATTTTGTTTTATCAAAAATTTTACAACGAGGAGAATTTTATGGCACACATAAGAGATTGGTTTCCCGGTCCGCGTGCGGATCAGATTTTGACGGCGAAGGATTGGCTGCTCCTTTTGAGCCGTCCGACGCCGTCTTGGAGGATTCCGTCTCCCAATGGTCCCTTAGATCAAGGGACTTTAGGGACGATAGGGACTTTGGGGATATTGGGGACAAAGACAGCGAATACAATTTTTGCGTGAAAAACAGGAATAATTTGGGGACTCTTTATATCTGAAAGCAAACAGACCAAAAAAATAAAAATACTTAAAAATAAGGAAATTAAACTACTTTTTTTAAGAAAGTGCAGATTAAAGCAACTTCTAAAAATTTCGACTGAAATTGACCCAATTCGACTAAAATCGATTTTAGCCGATTTCGGTTGACCCAAAAATGAGTTTTTAGAAGTTCCCATAAATAATTAATCAGATTACTCGTTTATCGATAACCCGTTTGGCTTTACCTTCGCTTCGCGGAATGGAACCGGGCTGAACCAACGATACTTTCGCGTGGATTCCCGTAACACGGTGAATTTCATGCCGTACGCGATTTTGGAACGCTTCGATTTCACGGACTTTATCGCTGAAATCTTCCGGTTGAACTTCGAGTTTGACTTCGATTTCGTCTAAGCCGCCAAATTCACGGGTCAGAACAATCTGATAATGCGGAGCGGTTCCTTCAACCTGAAGTAACGCCGCTTCGATTTGACTTGGAAACACGTTGACGCCGCGAATGATCACCATATCGTCGCTTCGTGCCGCAATCCGTTGCATTCGGCGAATTGTCCGACCACACAGACATGGTTCGGAAATCAACGCGGTCAGATCGCGTGTCCGATAACGAATCATCGGCGTCGCAAAACGATCTAACGTCGTAAAAACAAGTTCGCCAACCTGACCGTCCGGCAACGGTTCCAACGTTTCAGGATCAATAATTTCGGGATAAAAATGATCTTCAAAAAGATGCGTTCCGTTCTGGTGAGGACATTCCGCGCCGACGCCAGGACCGCAAATTTCCGTTAACCCGTAAATATCATAAGCCTTAATTCCTGCGTCGGCTTCGATTCGTTTCCGCATTTCGTCCGACCAAGGTTCCGCGCCAAACACACCAACTCGAACCGGAAGCGTTCGCAAATCAACGCCCATATTTTGCGCTTTATCAATAATGTGCAAAAAGTAGGACGGCGTGCAGGAAACAACGGTTGCGCCGAAATCACGCATGAGCATGACTTGGCGTTCAGTGTTTCCGCCGGAAATCGGAACAACCGTAACTCCAAGAGCCTGACCGCCATCGTGTAAACCGAGACCGCCGGTGAAAAGACCGTAACCATAAGCGTTTTGAAGAATATCACCGGGTCCCACTCCATAACTGCGAAGTGACCGGACAACACCTTGCGCCCAAACAGCAAGGTCTTCGCGTGTGTGCGCGACAACAATTGGTTTACCGGTAGTTCCGCTGGAGGCGTGCATTCGGACAATTTTGTCCATCGGAACCGCAAACAATCCAAACGGATACGTATCACGTAAAACCTGTTTCGTAATAAACGGCAACTTATACATATCGTCGAAACTTTTAATATCCGGCGGAGTCAATTTCCGTTGAACCATTTGTTCGTGATACCAAGGTCCGTTTTCAAAAGTGTGACGGAGAATCACTTCAAATTTCCGCCATTGGAGTTCCCGAAGCCGGTCTTTTGTAAGAAAATCCAGATTGGTTACAGAGTTTAATGTCGTTTGCGACAAGTCAAGTTGTAAGTGGTCGGTCATGAGCGTTAAGGTGTAAAAAATGATGGGAGATTTTTTTAGGTTGCCGATTTTTTTGAAATTATTGTAAGATCAATCGAAAAATCATTTTCAAAAATCTTTAATATGGCAACCGTTCACAGTATAGCATACTCCGAAAAGGAATCAACTATAAATGATACTTGGAACGGCTGGCAACACAAATTGCCGTCCGTACAAAGGGGCATGACGTTTCGGCGAAAGGTTGCCTACCACTTCTAAAAACTTCGACTGAAATCGACCCACTTCGACCCAATTCGACTAAAATCGACTAAAATCGATTTTGGTCGATTTCAGTCGAAGTTTTTAGAAGTGGTCTTAACTATTACACTTCCCTATTTTCAGAGAGAGAAAAAGCAGTTATATTAAGTTTTCAATATTTTCGGGTGTGTTTTGTATTGTTGTCTATGGAAGTTAAAGGGTATTTTCCCATGTTTAGTAAACGTTTTTTATTTCGTTTTCGATTTCCGTGTAAACATGTTCTCAAAGGGTGGACGGGGAAAGGCGGCGAACTGGACGAAAGTTACCGGCTGCCCAATCTTGCCGAGTTGGAAACTAGTTCGGATCAGGAAAAGAAAACACAACCGTTTGAATTGCGGGTCGGTTGGAACAACAACGGTTTTGCGTTTTCGCTTTTGGTTTTCAACAAAAAACAACGTTTGTGGTGTCGTGCAATGCATCCGGAGGAAAGTGATGGAATTCAGATTTGCCTCGATACGCGGGATATTAAGGATATTCATCGGGCAACACGGTTTTGTCATCGTCTGATTTTCCTGCCAACCGGAAACGGACATGCTCAAACCGCTCCGGGTGTGTGTTGGTTGCCCATTCATCGGGCAAAAGATCATCCCAATCCTATTGATCTCGACAAAATAAAATTACATAACTCAATCGAATCCAATGGTTATCGGTTGGATGTTTGGCTTCCCGCCGACGTCTTGACCGGGTACGACCCAAAAGAACATCCCACGCTTGGATTTCATTTTGTCCTGATTGACCGTGAACACGGAAACCGGTTTTTCCTTGTCGAACCGCCGTTTCCGCATGACCAAGACCCAAGTCTTTGGGGAACCTTAGAACTTAATTCATAGCAGAGATGATTCCTAAAAATTTTACGGACATTGGGGACAAATTCGCTCTTTTGTCCCTAATGTCCCATTTGTCCCTAACGTCCCTAAAATTTCAACAGAGAGACGTTAGGAACAAATCAATAGTAGGAAAAACGCAAAAATTACTCTTTTTCGATTTGGAAATATTTGTTAAAATTCCCCGCCTTTATACGGTATGTTTGGGAAACTTATCAGATTGTTTCCATCTGGAATTGATATTTTTATAATATGGAACGGAATCCATCACACACCACGAAGGAGTCGTCGGTTTTTGCCAAACCGCTTGGCTCCTTAACCTATATTTGTTGTCGAAATCCAGTCCTCGTATTGGTTTTTTCGCTTTTTATTGCTGTTTGGTCGCTCTATTGGACTTCCGAACATCTTGGCTTCAAAATGAGTCGGCTTGATCTTATCAATCCGAACAGCGGTTTTAACCGTCTTTGGCTGGACTATATTGAGGAGTTCGGCGATAACAACGAAGTGTTGGTTGTGGTTGAGGGCAAGGGGAATGTCGAAATCATTCCAGTCCTTGAAAAACTTTCCGAACGAATCGCATGTTTTCCTGATTTGTTTCAAGGCGTTCTGCACGGTGTTGATCTTTCGGCGATACGGCGTAAAGGACTTCATTACGTTCCGCTCCGTGAATTGGAATTGATCCGCCGATTCGCTGCCGAATCTTTACAAATTACCGACGGACATTGGGAACAACTCGCCGTCAACACCATGCTCGATTCCTTAGCGTATCGGTTAAAACATTCTCCACCCAATGAGACGACCAATGTCTTTCGGGAGCTTGATTCCTTTTCGCTAAGTCTTGCCAACGCTTTCGGGTCAAGTCCGAGTTATGGTTCTCCTTGGGCAGTGATGCAGGGAGCGCAAGCGGCAGTTCCTGATATTGTTGCGGCGTGCAGCCAAAACGATATGAATTACTTTCTTTTCCCGACACAAAACGGAGTCATTGGATTTGTGCTGCTGAAATTGGCGGACATCGATAAAACAAAATTGACTCAAGGAAAAGAATCAATCGGTAAACTCCGTTCCCTTGTTGCTGAAATTCGTGAAAAAAATCCGTCGATTCGTATCGGTTTAACCGGAATGCCGATTCTCGAAAACGACGAAATGGAACTGAGCAACGAAGCCATGTTGAAAGCGTCGATATTGGCGTTGATTGGAGTTTGTGCGGTTTTCATGGCGGGATTCGGCGGAATCCGACATCCGATGCTGGCGATGGCTGCGTTGATTGTTGCTTTTGCGTGGACGATGGGTTATATCACGTTGGCGGTTGGACATCTCAATATCCTGAGTATTTCGTTTGGGGCAATGCTTATTGGATTGGGAACCGATTTTAGCGTTCATTATTTAGCGCGATATCTTGATCTTCGTCGTGACGGTTGGAACACGGAATCGGCGCTTTGTCAGACGGCGACGGTGGTTGGACCCGGCATTCTAACTGGCGCACTCACCACCGCCGCCGCATTTTATATGACTTCGTTTACCGAATTTATTGGAATTTCCGAATTAGGAACTATTGCCGGCGGCGGCATTCTTTTTTGCGCCATAACAACGTTTATGGTTTTTCCGGCGTTGATAACATTGATGGACGGCAATAAACCTCAACCGCTGCAAAATAAATTGTTTGAAGTTCACGGTATTCTGTATCCGATGTTCCGATTTCCGATGGCAACTCTGATTCTTTTTGCCGCCGGATTTTTGTTTCTTTTAACCGGCATTCCCAAGGTGCGTTATGATCACAACCTGCTTCATTTACAACCGGAAGGTCTAGAAAGTGTGGAGTTGGAACAGCGGCTGCTGAATATGGAAGTGGATCAGGGCGGGAAAAATGTTTGGTTTGCTCTTTCGATTGCGGACACTCAGGACGAATTGTTAAAACGAAAAGAAATTTTTGCGCAAAAATATCCTGAATTGAAGGTTGAAGAAATAGTTTCTTGGTTTCCCGAAACAGACGCGCAAAAAATTTCGGCGATCCAATCGCTGGCGCAGTCATTACAAAATTTGCCGGAACGTCCGCCGGAGATTCCTGTCGCCGCACCGGAGATGGTTGGCAATTCGTTGGGACATTTGCAGGGGGTTCTGATTGATTCGCCGATTACTGATCCGCAAAATCCGGTGATTTTAAAACGTCTTGCGGAAACGCGCGAGGTGATTCGACGAATGAGCCGGTCGGAATATCAGTCGCGAATGTTACAGTATCAAAGCGCGGTTGCCGGCGATCTGCTGAGCCGGTTACAGATATTGCGTTCGATGGCAATTCCCGAACCGCCGACGGTCGAAGATTTACCGGAATCATTGGTGGAACGTTTTGTAGGAAAACGCGGTAAACATCTGATGCGGATTTACACCACCGCGAATATTTGGGACATGGACGAAATGGAAAAATTCGTCCACGCGGTTCGGGATGTTGATCCGAAAGCGACCGGTAGTCCGTTGCAAACGTATGAATCATCGTTGCAAATGCAGCGCGGATATATTACGGCGGCGTTGTATGCATTCGGGGCGATTATCTTTTTTTTGCTCCTCGATTTCCGAAGTTTGAAAGAGTCTCTGGCGGCGTTGTTTCCGATGTTTCTCGGATTTGCCATGACTTTTGGTCTTCTCGGCTGGCTTGATTTACCGCTCAATCCGGCAAACATGATTGTGTTACCGTTAATTCTTGGTATCGGCATTGACGACGGAGTTCACCTGATCCACGATTACCGTACTCATAAACGTTTCCGTTACCGGAAGACCGGTTCGACGGCAACGTCTATTTTGATTACCTCATTAACCACCATGATTGGTTTTGGCAGTATGATGATTGCGTCTCATCGCGGACTTCAAAGTCTTGGACGTGTTTTGGTGATTGGCGTAACGTGTTGCCTGATAACGTCGATTATTATTCTGCCGATTCTGTTGTTGTTACGGACACTCAACGAAAAAGACGAGCGGGAAACCGCTAATGAATTGGAATCGCAAAATACGTTGGAAATCCGGTACGCCGACCAAGAATTAACCGAAAACATTCCCGATGGGTACGTTTACGAAGAATTTGTTCCCCCGCAAACTGTTAAACCCAAACGGTTAGTACGCCGAACCTAAATAATCATTAAACAATCGAAAATTCTTCGAACGGTTTGATAACTCTGCTGATGTTATATCTAAGAGGTAGGCGACCTTTTGCCAAAGAGTTTTCACCACATCACCTAACCTTAATTTCCAAAATAATCAGAAATTTTATGGCGGTAAAGGGGCTGGGTGAGATTCAGAGGATTCGCCGTTCCAGGATGTTTGGAGGATTGTTCTTTCCAGACGTGGTTCAGGTTGTATCAGTCCCAACGAAATAATCGCCGACTTTTTTTTCGGTTCAGAAATTTCGGATTTTTTTGACGTTTTAGAAGTTTCAGATTTTTTTGACATTGCTGACATCATCGGTTCATCGTCTAATCGCGGAGCAGGCGGAACCGATGGATCTGAAAGTTTTCGTTGAACAAGATGTTGATGTTGTTGATGCTGAGGTTGAGGTTGATGACCCTGACGACGTTTGGGTGTTAATGGTTTGGGCGTTAATTTTTGTGCGGATTGCGAAGGCTTTGATGTTGCCCGATCTTTCGTAATCACTCCGGGATCAACCCAACGTCCCAACATGTCCAATTCCATCGTTCCCATATTCAAATCAAGTAACATTCGTTGCGTTTGGTAGGAAACCCATGTGTTCAGAAATTCGTTCTGACTTGCCATTAATCCATCTAACGCCCCAATCAATTGCGTGGCGGTACTTACTTCAATTGTTTTACCGCGTGCCGGCGGTTGTTCCATTTTAAGTTGCCAAACGTCAACCCGATTTGTTGCAATTAAAACCGCGTTACGCGCAATTTCAAAATCAATCTGATGTAATTGCGTATTTCGTAAAACACGCCGAAGTTCGGCATTGACCGAGTCAACATAAGTATAATAGTTGCGCCGTGCCGCTTGATATTCTACTTGAGTACGGCGATAGTCGAGCATTTCATTGTGTCGGGTCAATGGCGAATCCCAGTTCAAACCGACCCGAAGACGACCATTATCGCCGTCAAACCGAACACCATGTTGATCAATCGTTCCGATTTCACCGTTGAGAGTTACGTTTAAATCTCCTTTAAGTTGGTTCGCGGCAAGATCAATTTGCCGCCATGTATCAACCAACGCGGCACGGCGATTCATCCAGTCCAGCCTGTTTTCCGACGCAATCTTAAAGGCTTCTTCCGATGTAATCGACGTTGGAACCAACGTGATGGTATCCAGTCTTGCCCGCGTTTGGATGAGAGAAAGCGAAACCAATTCATATTGAAACGCCGACAAAACACGTCGAATCCAATCACGATAATCGTCTCTTTGACGCAATTCCGAAACAATTCTTTGAGATTCTTCTCGATCTCGTTTTGTTTTGGTTTTTAACGGATTACTGTTATCCTTGAATTTACTGTTATCTTTGAACGACGCTTTAGACTCTTCCCCATTTTCCCACGTTTCCGCAACAATTTCCGCGGCAGTTTCCGCAACAATCGTGCCGCGTCGCGGAATTTTCGGCACAAGCGGATTATCGTTCTGATCTTTCGGATTCCGTGATTCCTCTGTTATTGTTGCGTCATTTACTGTTTCGTTGTTACGTTTTCCGGCAATTTCTTTTAATGTCTCCAAAAGTTCCCGTGATTTTTCGAGTTCCTGTTGACGTTCCAACAATGTTTCATTCGCGTCCGGTAACGTTGTTTCGGTCAACTTAAGAATTTCCAACGCTTCACGAACTTCCGGTTCAAACGAATTGTTCCGAATCATTTGACGAAGAATCGGTTCGTCGAGTTTAATAATTTGTTCCAGTAATTTGAACGCCGCTTTCATCCGATGCAGATTTTCGGGAACCGTTTCATTTTGTAACTTTTCAATCCGCGTTTGAAAAATATTGGTGTCGTAAATACTCGGATCAATTCGTTCTCCCTGCTGCAACCGTTCTGCAAGATTCGACGCAAGATTTTGAAGACTTTCAATCCGATCAGGAACGCTTTTTTGTAAAATCTCCAAATCGTTGTGCAAATTCTGAATTTCTCCTTCTGTACGTTTTATAATCTTTTCCAGATTTTCACCAAAATCTTCAGGAAGCGGTTTTTCTTTGGTTCGGACATGGGCAAGAAGAGTTCCTAAGTCTTCCTGTAAATTCGTTAACGTCGGAGAAGTTAGTTGAAACTGTTCCATTAACGGATCGCTAATGTCCACTTTCAAATCAGGAGGTAAACCAAGTGAACGAATATAAGTATCAATATTGCCCTGATTGGTGATAATCCGTTGAAGCAACGAACTCTCCGAATTAAGTAACTGTTGACGTGTTTCTTCAACCTGCGAAACATCGGTCATTTGTCCCGCGTCAAAAACTTCAACAAATCGTTGCAAATTGTCCTCCAACGCAATAATATTTTGACGTTGATTCTGGATTCGGATTTGTTCCGCAAGAAGACCATAAAATCCGCTGCTAAAAGTCGGAGTATTCGCCGCGCTCATACTTCCAGACGGCGCCGACTGTTGACCAACTCCGGTAACAATTTTCGTGTAATAACCTTGTTGGAAAAAAACCATTTGACGAATCGCGGCTAAAAAATCACGTTCCGCCTGCGTTAAATTTTCCAACACAATTTTTTTACCGGCGTTACGGAGAATCGGCTGCACCAATCCGACATTAAACAACGAATCCGCATACCAAGTATTCGTACCGTTAAACGACCACGTAATCGAATTGGCTAAACCGACAACCAATTCACCGCCGGTAGCAAAAAGAATTTCCGCTCCGGTTTTTCCGGCGTCGAGATTGACGTCGTTACGAAGATTATTACTGCCGTTTTCCCGCAGTCTTCCGTTTGCCGTATAGAACAGCGAATCGCCGCCGTAAAACTGAACGTCAAACCGAAACCGTTCACGCGAAACCCGCATCGCCGCCAAATAAAGATTTTCCAACGCCGCCTGATATTCCGGCGAATGGAGCAACGCCAATTCAACCGCTCCGTCTTTGTCCAGCGGAACCGCTCCCTTTTCATTAAACAACAAATATTGTTGCCAACCGGGATTTTCAAAATTTTGCGTCCTTCCCTTATCATGCCAATGTTTAGAAGCGTTTTTACCGTCAACAACATGCATTTTACGATGAGCCGCCGGATCGTCTGCCGGCATCGGTTCAAAATCAGGATGGAACGGATCAAACATTCGTGACCGGCAATCCGTATTGATTCGGTAATCGTCAAGTTTCCATCGCGGATCGTGCGTTCCGCCAGTCGCCAAAAGGGAGTAAACTTCATTGTCCGCTTTAATCCGATAATATTGCCGACTACAGCCTTCTGTAATAAATAGGAAAACTGCGCAAAATATAGAAACAATACAACACCAAAACCTTCGGTCAAGGTGAAAAGAATAATTGTTAAAACAGACAAATACTATCGTTGTCTTTTGGTGAAAGTTCATCTTTTCTATCACTTTTTCGTTGTCTTTTGCCGACAAACATAGTTAGATGTTGTGTCCCAATCAAACCGGTATGGAGACAATGTCGGAAAGTATTATTCAAAATTATTCAAAATTATTCAAAAAAACTATCCAAAAAAAATTACCCAAAAAAACATATCGGTTGTCAGTTTAGTTAAACTTTACCGATTATTCCGGTTGCAATGATTTTATCGCATAAATTAGATGGAAAACTCTGATAATTCATTTTTGATCGTAGAGTTTTTTGTCCCTTGCGACCCATTTGTCCCTATCGTCCCTATCAAATAAAACTTTAGGGACAATAGGGAAATACATTTTATAAAACAAATTTGTGTTTTCTTGACAAAATACAGAAAATAAAATACTATTGGGAACTTCTAAAAACTCGTTTTTTGATCGATCCAATTCGGATCCAATTCGACTAAAATCGATTTTGGTCGATTTCGGTCGAAGTTTTTAGAAGTTACCTATTGACGTTGAACAATACGAAATCATTCGATTAACCGGTGTACGAGCCATGAATATTTGGAATAAAGTTTTTTTAGGTTTGATTTTTGTGCTTGCTGTGACGATTGTTGTTTTCATTTCGCAGGAGATGAAAATACGCGGAACAGGTCAAAAAGCTGTCGAGACCATCGAAAAAAAGATGGAAACGACAAAACAAGATATTGAAAAAATTTATGACGGAACGGCTCCGACAAAAAAACTTTCGGAAAAAACGGTTGAAGAATTAGGACGCAACGAACTTCGTGTTCAACTTTTTGATCTTTTGTATGAACGCAAAAAGGCGTGGTTCGGCTGTAAACCCGGTAATCTCAATGTTTCGGGAAAAGTCGTAACTCCTGAACAACTTGGCGGTGATAATCCTGCCACTCCGGGTGAAAAACTGAAAACAATTCAATTGCTTGAAGTTTCTTTAACGGTAACAAGTCCGATTGTTGAGAAAAACGGGAACAAAGAAGTGATTCCTCCTGATGATCTCAAGGGCATTGTTTACGTTTTCGCTGAAGGCGAAGCGGGAGCGGGCGGTTCATTTCTTGGGACGTTTGTTGCCGATCAGATGCAAAAAGTTCAAAGCGGTTATCAGGTAACTCTTCGATCGGCGCATGAATTATCTGAAGCGGAAATCCAACATATTCAAAACGCGGAACGTTTTACGTGGGCGGTTTATACGACGGTTCCGTTGGATCGTTACCAAAAGATTTTCGACCGGCTTACGGATGAAGAAAAAGAAACGATTCCGGCGTTGTTACGGGAAAGATTGACGGATTCTGAACGGATTCCGAAAGATTTTGACGAACTATTGAGTTTGTTTTATCAACGCCGTGTGGAACTCAAAGAAAGTATCAACAGCGCCAACCGGCGTATTGAGGAATTGAAAGCCGCGCAGAAAATTGCCGACGAGGAAATTCTGGATTTACGGAAAGATCAAGACCTTGAAAACAAACGGATTGAAGTGATGAAAATTCAGTGTAAAACGTTGCAGGAAAATATTGACGCCTACGACAAAATGATTAAACAGTTACGCAATGAAATTGAAAAAACGCAACTTCGAAACGAAGAGTTAGTTGCGAGAATTGCCGAGTATCAACTTCAGGTCAAAGAATTAATCGAACAAAAAACTGCCCAAGCAGCCGGAAAATAATCAAAGGCTAACTCTAAAAATTCCTTTCCTCAAATATAAATTTGTCTCAAAAATTTTTCTATTTGTCCCGTTAGTCCTTTAATCCTTATCGTCCCTAAAATTTTTAGAGGTTCTCTATTGTGTCTTTTGTTTTTGTTTCAATTTATTTTTTTCCATTCCGGTGAAAAGGCTAATCCGGTTTGGATAAAAGCGTGGTCACGATTCCAATTCGCAAAAGATGACTGATAACAATGTTTACAAGAATCCGGTTCACTCTCGGCATTGTTAATAACTTTTCTAAAATACTGATAAGATGGATGATTCCATATCTCATCAAAATTTTCACACTCATCAATATGAAAAAATTTAATCGGTGTGGACATACATGGTCGAATGAAACCATCGGAACCAATAAATAAATCACGCCACGCAGTGTAACACGGTTTATGGTTACACAATCCAGACGGGTCTTTACCTTGAATATGCGGCAATTTAAGACGGATATTCAATTCCGCTGCAACATGAATTGCTTCATTAAATATCTGTTTCACTTCGTGTATTTGACCATACAATATTTCTGTTTCCATTTCCAGATTAAACGCCGTTAAAAAAACAACCTTGACCTCTTCGATTCCTATCTCGCCGGCAAGACGCACAATATCAGGAATCTCCCGAACATTATTACGCATTGCCGTGAAAACAAAATTTATATACGGAAATGTTGTTCCGCGTTTGATCCGTTCTTGCACAATATTAGTCAAACCGCCAATAACATTATCAAAACCCTTACCGCGTATCGAATTATTAGTTTCCGCAGTTGCGCCGTCAAGACTGACCGCCATAATATCGACCTTACAATCAAAAACCGCATTGAATAATTTTTGTTCGGAAAGTTTTTGACCGTTTGTGCAAAAATATTTTCGTACCGAATATTGATTAAGCCGTTCTAAAATTTTGATAAATTCAGGATGCATTGTCGGTTCGCCCCAACCCATTAACGTAACCTCTTCTACCGTATTTAAAACACTTTCAAATTTATCAATCCATTTCGTATCGAATGTTGTTTTGACAAAATCAGCGTCGTTGCGTCCGCACATTCGGCAACGCAAATTACATGCATTCGTCAATTCAAAAACAAGACGTTTCGGATACGACTGAAGATAAATAACACCGCGTTCAATCTCGTTTGAATTAACTGACGAATTTTCATATTGCTGTTCGGTCAATTTAACATTGAAATCAAACAAATCTTTTGTCTTCGCCCGAATTGTCTGAAAACCTTCCGCCGTTTTATTCGTCATCTGAATTATAAATTTTATACAATAATTATTCCGCTGTAAAAAAAAATGTAATATTTCAATTAAATTTTAGTATCAATAATTCAATTGAACCGTGTTTTGGATTTTCCCGTTGCGCCGGGGACGATATGTCGGCAGAAAACTGAAATATTACGGCGATTAAAATTATTGTCAAATTTCATCTTGATTTTTCCAAATTTTCCAGGGTGCTTTTCCGTTATTCCAACGATATTCCAAATCCAGTTTATCGCGTAACGTGTCCATACATTGCCAGTAACCTTCATGCCGGAACGCCATCAATTCACCGTCGGCAGCAATTTTCTCCAACCCGCTTCCTTCCAGAACATCGGAATCGCTTTTAATGTAATCAAAAATTCTTTCATTGAAAACAAAAAATCCGCCGTTTATCCAACCTTCAGAAGTTTGCGGTTTTTCGGCGAAAGATTGAACAACCGGCGTGTCGTGATCAAAAGAAATCACCCCGTAACGCGCCGGCGGACGAACTGCAGTAACAGTTGCAATTCTGCCGTGTGATTTGTGAAATTCCAGCAGCGCATTCAAATCAACATTCGCCAACCCGTCGCCGTAAGTTACAAAAAACGGTTCGGGTCCCCGCAACCATTTTTCCATCCGTTTGATTCGACCGCCGGTTTGTGTTGCTAATCCTGTTTCGATAAGGTGAACTTTCCATTGTTCCGGCGGAGTGGAGTAATTGATAATGTTACCGGTTCCAAGATCAACCATAATACTGCCGCAAGTTTTATGATAATTAGTGAAATAGGATTTGATGACTTCGCCTTTGTAACCTGTTGCAATAAAAAAATGATCACACGAAAATTCGGAGAAATATTTCATGATATGCCAAAGAATCGGAAATTCGCCGATGGTAACCATTGGTTTCGGCTTAATATCCGTCTCCTCCGCCAACCGCGTCCCACGCCCGCCCGCTAATATGACTACTTTATGCATCGAAAA
>JAIRLW010000273.1 GCA_031259095.1 Planctomycetaceae bacterium
TTGATTCAGTACGTAAATTTAATACGTAAATTCATCCGTTAAAAAACTTCAATGACGCCGTAAAATATTGCGGTAACATTTTTACATCAAACTTTTACACTATATAAAAAATTCAAATGATTTTAATGATTGACAATTACGATTCGTTCACATTTAATTTGGTACAATATTTACGGATGCTGGGCGGCGACGTCCGTGTTTTTCGCAACGATAAAATTGATCTTGCGGCGATTCATGAACTTCGTCCTGACGGGATTGTTATTTCGCCGGGACCGGGCAATCCCGATGAAGCGGGTATTTCGTTGGAGGTGATCAAAACATTTGCCGGAACAATTCCGATACTTGGCGTTTGTCTTGGTCATCAAAGTATTGTTCAAGCGTTTGGCGGCGATATTATTCGTGCGAAAAAAATTATGCACGGGAAAACGTCACGAATTATCAGCGACGGTTTGGGCGTGTTCAAGGGAATTACGGGACCGTTTGAGGCAATGCGTTATCATTCGCTTGTTGCCAAGCGCGAAACGTTTCCGCAAGACCTTGTTGTTACGGCGGAATCGGAAGACGATCATGAAATTATGGGTGTTCGGCATAAAGAATTTCCGCTCGAAGGGATTCAGTTTCATCCCGAAAGTATTATGACTATTATCGGTAAAAGATTGTTGCGGAATTTCCTCGAATCCATCGCCGTAGGGAATATTCCCATTCCATGTAGGTAATGAGTTTCAAAATACGATAAAGTTCACAAAGAAATTTTTAAACAGAATTTACAAAAGTTGCAAAATTAACAGATTAATATTTTAAAGTCTGTAAATGATGAAAATTTTGTTTAAAATTTATGATCATTAGAGCATGTTAGGAATTGATCTGGACAATCATGAATTATCCGATTGCTTCGCATCGGAAGAATGCAAAAATTATCTTAGCGTTTATAGGCTGGTAGTTAATTTAGGTAAGTTAAAGTAGGTAATTGACCAAAAAATTCCGAAATGATTATTGATTAATTTTCGTGTCCGGCAAATTATTGTCTTGACATTCGCCGCCGACAGAATTATATTATTCATTGATATTATCCAACGGTTACTCTCTATTTTGAACGATTCTGCATTACTTTTTTTATTTTCCCTTGTTCCGTAAAAATGTAGAGACGCAATGTATTGCGTCTCTACTAAAATAAAACATCACTGCAACATTTCAACCGGATTCTGAGAATTTTATGGAAAATGAATTAAAAACAGTTCTTCTGGTGGATGATGATTTGACGAATTTAGTCAATGCGAAAAATGTGTTGGGAAAACATTTCGAAGTGTTTACCATTCCCTCCGGAGAAAAATTATTCAAAATACTTGAACGTGTTACTCCCGACATTATTCTTCTTGATGTCGAAATGCCGGAAATGAACGGTTATGAAGTTATAAAAAATCTGAAAAGTAACCCGAAAACCGCCGATATTCCCGTAATCTTTCTGACTGCAAGAATCGATATCGGAAGCGAATTGGAAGGTTTGACATTGGGGGCTGTTGATTATATTACAAAACCTTTTGCGCCTTCACTTCTTTTGAAGCGGGTTGAAAATCATTTACTGACGGAATCACAAAAACGCCTGCTTCAGATTCAGAACGAACGGATTTCCAATTACAACATCAATCTTCATCAAATGGTCGAAGCCAAAACCCAAACAGTACGCGAACTACAAAACGCCATTTTTGATATTCTGGCGGAAGTTATCGAATACCGCGATGACGAAACCGGAGGTCATATCAACCGAACGCAACAATATTTTCGCATTCTGTTAGACGGACTTCAGAACAACCGGAGTTATCAGGACGAAATCGCCGAATGGGATTGGCCGCTATTGATCCTTTCTTCACAACTCCACGATATTGGAAAAATCGCTATTTCCGATGCCATCTTGTTAAAACCGGCAAAACTCACGCCGGAAGAATTTGAGATCATGCAAACACATACCGTTCTCGGAGGGGAAATTATCGAACGGATCGAAAAAAATACAACCGACCATCTGTTTATTCAGTATGCCAAGTTAATGGCGCTCACCCACCATGAAAAATGGGATGGTTCCGGTTATCCCCATAAATTGTCGGGAACCGATATTCCGCTTCAAGGACGGCTTATGGCAGTGGTCGATGTGTACGATGCGTTGGTCTCCAAACGTCCCTATAAAATACCGTTCACTCACGAAAAAGCAGTTCAAATCATCTGTGAATCGAACGGAACGCATTTCGATCCGGCAATTATAGATATATTTTGTTCCGTTGCGGATAAAATTGAACAAGCCATCAAAAAAGAATAAAACGTCAGTAGCGGCTGCGGCTTTTCAGCAGAGTTTAAGTCATTAAAAAACAATAAAACCAATCATTTTAGGTGTTAGTATGGGCAATTTAGGCAATGGGGGGGGGGGGGGGGGGTAAGTATGGAAAAAATAGAAATATGCGTTATTGCCGGTTTTGTGGGAATTTTAATTTGGCTTATCAAATCGAGACACAAAAGAAAAAAA
>JAIRLW010000521.1 GCA_031259095.1 Planctomycetaceae bacterium
ATATTGATTGCCGAACCGAGCGGAATCGTGAGATTCGTAACCTTCGGCGATATTCCGTCTTTATGTTCCACCGCGTACAGTGTTGCGGGCAATGCCGCACCGGATGAAGCGGTTGAAAACGCGGTCAAAAGCGGTGTGGACATGTTTCGGAAATGTTGACAAGGATTAACGCGACAACCGAACCGTAACAACAACGGAAGCCATACAAAAGTGTGAATCGCAAGTCCGATACTCACCGTCAACACGTATTTCAACATGTCGGCGATTAGTAACAGGAAGTCGGATGTTCCGCTGAATTGTTTCATGATAATGGCAAAAATTCCTATGGGTGCAAGGACAATCACTTGCTTTGTAACAAGCATGGTCAGTTCAAAACCAGCCTTAAAAAAACGGTTTAATATCTTTTTTTCCTCTTGCGGCAATTTCGGAACATTTAATCCCGTTAAAAAAGCAAGCAGGATAATCGGAAGCGTATAATTTTTTGACAGGGCGTCGACCATATTTTTCGGAACAAATCCAACGATAATCTCTTTGAGCGGCCGATATTCAAAGGACGGTTCCGCAATATGTTCCGGCAACAAAATTCCGCTTCCGGGTTGAATCAGGAGAACCAACGTCAAACCGGTGATGACGGCAATAATCATCGTGAGGAGGTAAAGTCCGATTGTTCGGAGTCCAAGTTTTCTCAGGTCGTCTCCGGTATTAACAATTCCAGAGATTCCCGTAACAATGGAGAAAAACATAATCGGAACAATTAACATGCTCAACGCATTCACGAACATGTCGCCTAACCATGAAATATAAGGTGTTACTTTGGGAAACAATATTCCCGCCGCACCGCCAAAAATCAACGCAAGTAATATCTGCCAATGTAATTTTAATTTCATGGAGTTATCTTAACCGTCATTACCGAGTTCCCGATCTTTTTCTAATCGTTCTTCGATTTTTTGATTACGTCGGGGCGTCGGTTTTTCCTTTGCTTTGAGTGATGTATCAATATTGAAATCTAATGTTTGTTTTCCTTGTTTCACCTCAACCGTTTGTTCCCAAAGCTGTTTATTGTTAGCGTCCAGAACAGCACGCGGAATAACCGTTCGTCCGGTATCAGGGTTTTCAATTTGGACTTTATTCAGACCGGCTTCAACTCCTTTGCGCGTCGTGGAAAATTGCATTTCAAAATTTCCGTTGGCGTCGGTAACTCCAATAGAGTAAGATCCTCCTTGAAATTGCGGATAAAAATAAATCTTTATGTTTTCCGGGGCTGGTTTGCTGTCGATAGTTAATTTTCCGGTAACACGTCCGAATGGAATTGGCGATCTGTCACAACCATTCAACAAAACAAACGCAAGCCCCAATAATACCACTAATGTCGTTTTCATAATTTTCATAAAATTCAAATTATTTATAAAGGTTATGTTTAAGCATCAAAAAGCGTTGGCAGTTGCACCGTCTGATCTTGAACCAATAAGCTGATAGACTCCCAATGTTCCGGCTGAGGCGGCGCTCTGGAAAAGATCATAAGTTTCCGTTGCCGTATCAGCGCTTGGCGCCTGATTAGGGATAATGCCCGAAAGATCAGCCTTGTCTTTTCTGGATTCGATGGTTTCACTGAGAAAATGAATACTTCCATCACCGAAAAGGAAATTTGCTCCGCCAGTATGTTTTGATGAAAACGCATAAGACCCTTCATTGATTTTCAATGCACTGTAACCGTGTGTGTAATTCATGGTGCCGATACCGCAAGTTCCGGGCCAATACGAGGCTCTACCGACGCGATAAGACCGCTCTCCATAGACAAATGTGTTACTCAATCCGTCCGTAATCGCGGCAAAATCGTACGCTTTACTTGCCGGAAAAACACCGGTATTCAACGTTGCATTTTGCGGTACGTCCAAAAAGGTACCATAAGCGCCTGGGAACCGGAAATATCCCCGATGTGGAGAATAACTTGATGTCCCCAAAGCAGACGTATCTCTTCCACTTCCGCCAGTTGCCAGTGATATTGTATGATCGCCGGATGCATCATTCGGAAATTTAAGATCGCTATCCGACGGACAAATATAGAAAGGTATTTTAGTGTTGACTATCGCATCTTTAGAACCGGGTTTTATTGCGTCAATAAAAGCCAGTTCAATCGTGAGACTTGAAACGCCGGCTCTTTCCCAAACGGCAGTTTGCTCAATAAATGGAAGAGCTGTGGCTAAAGGTCCCCATCCTGAACAAAAATTTCCATCGGGTGTACGATTACTCAGTATGCTGCCGATTTCAATCGGTTTGGCAACTGCTCCCGATGGCAGAGTGTTGTAAGCGCCGTGGTAATTGTGTAGCGCAAGACCAATTTGTTTTAGGTTGTTTGTGCATTGCAGCCGTCTTGCCGCTTCGCGCGCTGCTTGAACTGCGGGCAAAAGAAGAGCGATTAACAATCCGATAATCGCAATCACCACAAGAAGTTCCACCAATGTGAAACCGGACGAAAAGTAACGGCTCAAATTTCGGAAAAGTGAACGATCTTCTCCAGATAGCCCCCCCCCCC
>JAIRLW010000583.1 GCA_031259095.1 Planctomycetaceae bacterium
CGGGATTCATTGCTACTGAGGTTTTTTGGTAAATCGTTTTGTTAGGAAAAAATAAGGTTGAAAATAAGGTTTGCGAAAACTGTTAGAAGACGTTTTGGAAAATTCCACTGATATATTACGAAATTCCACTGAATAATGACCATTATTTTTTCCATGTGTTCGCGTTGAAAAGTCACGACGTTTGGTCTATACTTATGACATTTGAAATTTCAAGTGTTTTGAACATAGGGAACTTCTAAAAACTTATGTCTTCACCAACTAAAATTGATTTCGGTCGATCAAAAAATGAGTTTTTAGCAGTGGCCTAAAGCAAATAATTTTCCGGTTTCGATACGTTGAACGAAACTGTTACTATCCATGATTTCCGATTCTTCTGTTAATTTGAACTTACAGGACACAGATATTCGTCTGATGCTTGCGGTGCAGCGCGACGATGCTTCGGCATTTGAGGAGTTGATGTTACGTTATCAAAATCGGGTTTTTTCTTTGCTTCGTCATCTGATTGGCAATCGCGATACCGCCGAAGACTTGACGCAGGAAGTTTTTCTACGGGTTTTTCGTGCAAGAAAGAATTACCAGCCGGAAGCCAAATTCACCACATGGCTTTTTACGATTACCAACAATGTTGCGTTCAATGCGTTACGAACACGTATTCGCAAACCGGAAGTACAACTTGGCGTTTCAAAAAATGACGAGGAATCGAATAGTCAGAAACATTTAGCCGAAGAGTTGATTCTTGCCAGCAGCGGAACCATTCCAACACGGCGCCTCGATAAACTTGAAATGAAACAGATGGTTCAACTGGCGGTTGATTCTCTGGGCGAACGCCAACGTATGGCAATACTGCTTCATAAATTTGAAGGAATGAGTTATCAAGAGATTGCGAACGCAATGGAGATGACGCCGCAAGGGGTTAAATCACTTCTTTGCCGCGCCCGATTGAATCTCCGCGATGCGCTGCAAGGATACATACAACGCGGAAAAAAAGTTAAAGGTTAAAAGTTACCGATTGTTTCTGAATTTAAAAGCAATGACCAAGAAAACGAGCATCGCTTCAAATTCCGAAACAATTAGGAATTTTATCGGCGCCGTTTCAAATCCGGCTGAATCGGATCATTGCCGACCGTAACCGTTTGTTCATCGAACAACCGATCTTCCGGTTTTTTTCAACTTCTGACCATTGGGCGTCTCTAAAAAATCATTTTTTGATCAACCGAAATCGATTTTAGTCGATTTTAGCCGATTTTAGCCGATTTCGGTCGATTTTAGTTGGAAGAAAATAAGTTTTTAGAGGTTGCCAGCGGCATCGCCGCGATGGGATCAATAAAATACGTCGAAGACCGGCGGTAATGCATAATGGCGAAATTTCGGATTACAACAGTTATTTGAACTAGAACAGTTATTATTGGAAATTTTCATAAAATAGGCAATTTTTTATTAAAGGGAAACCTAGTAAACTATTATATTGATGTTATACTGTTGAAAGTAAATGTAAATACTATACGCAAAGCAGCGTTTATCGCCAAAACACCTTTGAGAGAATGTTGAAAAATGGGTTGGGACCAAGGTTTTCTAATCGACCGCACGACCAATCTGTCCCGAACTATTTCCTTAACCTGCTTTTAATTGACACTCACAAGTCATCATGACCAAAAAATATCATTTTCTAACAGGAAGTACCGGACTTCTCGGTTCCTATATTCTTGGCAATTTATCGCGGAAACATTATCAATTAGCGGTTTTGGTACGACCGTCAAAACGGTTAAGTGCGGAACATCGTATTGATAAAATTATGAACCATTGGGAAACCGAATATAATGAGATTCTTCCGCGTCCATTGGTGATTTCCGGTGATCTTTCAAATAAAGATTGGTGTTGTCAACACCGTGATTGGTTTTCGCAGCATTGCCAATCGGTGATTCACTGTGCGGCAAGTTTGGTGTTTTACGGTTCTGCCGACGACGAACCTTGGATTTCCAATATTGAAGGAACACGGAGTATTCTTGAATTATGCCGTGAGACCGGAATCGACAACCTGCATTATTTTTCAACTGCTTATATTGCCGGTTCAAGCAAAAAATTTTATGAACACGAAACGGATATTGGTCAAACGTTGCGAAACGATTATGAACAAAGTAAGTTCAACGCGGAAAAAATGGTTCGTGCCGCCGATTACATCAAACAATTAACAGTTTATCGACCTTCTATTGTTGTCGGCGATTCCCGAACGGCGTTCACCACCACATTTCACGGTTTTTACGCAGTCTTGAAATTGGCTCATACGTTGGTTCAACGTCTTCCGTTTGGTTCAACCAGCGGTCGAAACCTGCTTATGGCTCTTGGGATGAACGGTTCGGAACGTAAAAATTTTGTGCCGGTTGATTGGGTTGCCGGTATTTTCGAACATATTTTCTCAAATCCCGATCATTACGGACAAACTTATCATCTGACGTCGCCGGAACCGCCATTGGCAACTGATTTTGTGGATATTGTTCAGGATGCGGTCGAAACATTTTCTACGTTGGCGGACAAAACGGATCCGCAATGTGCTACGGAGGAGTGGTTTTTCCAAAACTATCTTGATCAGGTTCAAATTTATCGTGCTTATCTTCAGGATGATCCGCGATTTGATTCAAAAAATACGCAAAGGGTTGTTCCGCATTTGCCGTGCCCGCGTATGGATCGGGAACTCATGCTGTTTCTGGCTCGTTACGCCATCCTATCGCAATTCGGAAAACGAAAACTAACTCCCGATATTCAACTTCAACAAGTACAAACTCCGCCAACAATTCAACCGCTCGATCAACCGCTCGAAACTTTAGATCACTTATAATGAATATTCAATCATTACGAATTATTTTCCGGTATGTCTTGAAACATTTCAAGTCACGTTTTGACGGTACAATGACTCGGCGTTTACGATCATTACGCCGGGCAAAGAATATATTGGAGCAATTAAAACCGGACGAAAATACGCTGGAATCATGGCTTGTTGAGGTGATTGATACCGATTTGAAATTTTATAAATCAACATTGTTTATTGCGGATAAACTTTGGTTTTTTTTCGAAAGTCCCTTGATCAAATGGTTCTTGCGGAAAGAACAAATCCGACAAAATGAGTTATAC
>JAIRLW010000597.1 GCA_031259095.1 Planctomycetaceae bacterium
TTTACGCGAATGGTTGATATGGGTGTGGAACCGTTTTTGATCGGGACAACTGTTGAAGGAATTATGGCGCAACGATTAGTTCGGCGGCTTTGTCCGCATTGCAAAGAAAAGTTTGAACCTATTCCGTCCGAAATTCCAAGCGATTTTCCGTATCAAAAAATGTTGGACGAAAACATTGATATTTATCATCCGGTTGGTTGTCGGGAATGTCGTCACACCGGTTATTCGGGACGAATTGCTCTTTACGAATTACTTATTGCAACAGAAGATATTCGGCTTATGGCGAGTATGGGACGGCAATCGCATGAAATGAAGAAAGCCGCCCGAAGTTCAGGAATGATGACGCTCCGCGAAAACGGTTGGCGAAAAGTGTTGCACGGAATTACGTCTATCGACGAAGTGATCCGTATGGCAAAAGAAGACTGATGTTAGTGAATAGTGAATAGTTACAATAGAAAAAATCTAAAAATAAAATACAAATTTGTCCTATTTGTCCCTATTGTCCTTTATGGCTCTAAAATAATTTTAGAATTTATTATATTTATTGTTATGACAAAACTTACATTACCGAAACTCAAAGTGTTTAAGCAGGAAGGTCGTAAACTTGCTATGCTGACGGTTTACGATTATCCGAGCGCTTGTTTACTGGACGACGCCGGAATTGATCTATTGCTTGTCGGCGACAGTTTGGGAAATGTTGTTCAGGGTAAAGCAACCACGCTTTCCGTAACACTCGACGAAATCATTTATCATGCGGAAATGGTTGTTCGGGCGGTGAAGCGGGCGTTTGTGGTTGTTGATATTCCGTTTCCGTTTTGCCAACTTGGTTCGACGGAAGCGATTCGGGCGGCGGCGAGAATTCTTAAAGAAACTTCAGCAGACGCGGTCAAATTTGAAGGCGGTGAAAACCGTGCGTCCGCGATTGCCGCTTTAGTGGACGCCGGAATTCCGGTGTTGGGGCATTGCGGTCTTCGCCCGCAGGAAATTCGTCAAACCGGCGGCTATTTTGTGCAACGGGAAAAGGAACGCGAACAATTGTTTCAAGATATTACGGCGGTTGAAAAAGCCGGAGCGTTTGCGATGGTGTTGGAATGTATTGAAACGGAATTAGCGCGAGAGGCAACAAGTTTGTTACAAGTTCCGACCATTGGAATTGGAGCCGGACCTTTTTGTGACGGACAGGTTTTAGTGTTTCATGATCTTCTTGGTTACAAGCCGGAGCAAACCAAAACTCCAAAACATGTGAAACAATATGCCGATTTGCAAACGATTATTTCAAACGCGGTCAAAAACTATGCCGACGATGTTCGCAATGCGGTATTTCCCGACGCTGAAAATTCGTTCTGAAAATTAAAAAAACTTTTGTTTAAACATAAATTTGTTCTAAATATTCTTTGTCCCATGAGCCGCTATCGTCCCTAATGTCCCTAAAATAAACTGTTCAGAGTGGGACGTCAGAAACAAATGAGACAATAGGAATAATAGAATTTTGGTTCCATTTCTTCCCATTGTATTTCTTTTCTCTAAAGTCAACATTCATTGACGCATTTTCTTGTTGGGCACGATGCGGCTTGTTCCGGCGAGATACGGCGTGTTGTGGGAATTGGAATCGTTTTTTTTCCGTTCAGATACACGCCTGTTACAGAACCGCGCTGTTTGACAATCCGTTCCGGTGAACCGTGAGCAACCACTTCACCGCCATATTTACCCGCCTGAGGACCAAAATCCAACACCAAATCAGCGCTCGCAATCACCTCACGATCATGCTCCACAACAAGAAGTGTGTTGCCAAGATCACGCAATTTTCGCAACGCTTCAATCAGACGTTGGTTATCGCGCGGATGCAGTCCGATTGTCGGCTCGTCCAGCACATAAAGCACTCCAACAAGTCCGCTGCCAATTTGCGCCGCCAACCGTATTCGCTGCGTTTCACCACCGGAAAGTGTCGGAGCAGAACGTGAAAGCGTTAGATAATCAAGTCCAACATCCGACAAAAAACGTAATCGATTCTTAATTTCGTTCAATAAATCACCGGCAACTTGCCGTTCCGTTTCATTCGGCTGCCAATGCTCAAACAGTTCCAGTAATTTGTTCAACGGTAAACGACAAATCTGATCCATTGTGTAACCAATAAACCGCACCGCTGAAACATCGTCGCGTAACCGGCTGCCCATGCAAACGCCGCACTCCACCTCGCTAAGAATTTCATCCATCTGACCGCGAAAAGAAGGAACAAGACGTGTTGCCTCTTCCATTGACGGATAAAGACCTTTGTACTGAAATTGAAAACGGATCATTGTCGGCGAACCATCAGACGTATTGGATTCCGGTACAACAGGTTTTTTCGTACTTTTTTGCGGTACGGCAGATTGATTAACATTTCTTTGTTCCGAATTTTCCGTTTTCCGTTTTCCGTTACTCATCGTCAATTCCACACTAAACCATGTTTCACCGGTTCCATGAAAGATAAGACGGCGATGTCTTGCGTCGAGTTGATCAAACGAAATGTCAAGCGGAATTCCTGTTTGTTTGGCGAAAGCACGGAACATTGCTTTTGCAATTGGTTTTTGTACATCGGGAAAAAGCAGAACGGCTCCTTCGGCAAGAGTTCGTTTCGGGTCTTTCAAAAAGATTGCCGGATTCGCACCCTGTTGCACTCCAAGACCTTCACAATTCGGACACCAACCGAGTGATGAATTAGCGGAAAAATGATGAGGAGTCAGCCGTTCAAAACTTCGTCCGCACTTTTCGCACGCTAAATGTTGACTGTGAACCGACCGTTTCCATTTTTGTTCCGGTAATGTCGTATCGGCTTCAATAACGTGAACAACGCCTTGTCCGATAGAAAGCGCCGTTTCCACGCTGTCGGTAATTCGTGAACGTTGTGTTGCGGTCAACTGTGGGTGTGAAGAATAATTCGCAACGGAAAATGTTCCTGTTTCATTTTTTAAGACGATCCGGTCGATAATCAATTCGACGTCGTGTTTTCGGCGACGGTCGATTTCCGGCGGATTTTCAAGCGAAAAAATGTTACCGTTAATCCGTATCCGGTTAAAACCTTCGGAACGTAACCGTTTCCAGAGATCGTCATAAATTTGTCCCACTTCAACTAAGATCGGCGCAGCAATTAAAATCCGGCTTTCTGTTTCCGATTTTATGTTTCCCGCTATTTTTGCAACGATTTCATCCAATGTTTGCGTTCCGACCGGAATATCGCATTGCGGACAATACGGAATGCCGAGCCTTGCGAAAAGAACACGCAAATAATCCTGAATTTCCGTAATCGTTCCAACCGTACTGCGCGGAGAATGAGAAGCGGCTTTTTGTTCAATCGCAATGGCAGGCGAAAGTCCTTCAACCTGTTCCACCCGCGGTTTTTGTAACTGTCCGATAAACTGACGGGCATAACTCGATAAACTTTCAACATAACGCCGTTGACCTTCAGCATAAACCGTGTCCATCGCCAAAGAAGATTTGCCGCTGCCGCTCGGTCCGCAACAAATTGTCATTTTGTTACGAGGAATTTCAACCGAAATATTTTTAAGATTATGTTCCTCCGCACCGCGTACAATAATTGACTCTGCCGCATTTAACTCTGCATTTGAAACGGATTGTTTCGCTTTCGGCAAACCGGAATGTAATGCCTGTTGTTTTGTTACAGAAACACTTGAATTGCTTGTTCGATTTTTATTGAAATACTTTTTCAGAGATTGACCTGTGTACGAATGTTCACAATGAACGAGGTCTTCGGGAGTTCCTGTTGCAACAATATATCCTCCTGCGTCGCCGCCTTCGGGACCAAGATCAATAATCCAGTCGGCGGTTTTAATTACATCAAGATTATGTTCAACCACCAACACCGTATTTCCCGTATCAACAAATTCGTGTAACACGCCGAGCAGCATTTTAATGTCCGAAAAATGTAGTCCTGTTGTCGGTTCGTCAAGAAGATACAACGTTTTCCCGGTACTTCTTTTAACAAGTTCCCGCGCGAGTTTAATTCGTTGCGCTTCACCGCCGGAAAGTGTCGGCGACGGTTGACCGAGTTTCATGTAACCCAAACCAACTCGATTCAACATCGTCAAATAATGTTTAATCTTAGGATGATTTTCGAAAAGTTCGAGGGTTTCCTCAACATCCATGTTGAGAATCTGATCAATGGATTTTCCTTTATAACGTACGGAAAGCGTTTCATGATTGAACCGCCGACCTTGACAAACCGGACACGTAACATAAATATCCGCAAGGAAATCCATTTCCAGTTTCTGAGTTCCGCGCCCTTCGCAGGCTTCACAACGTCCGCCTTTAACGTTAAAACTGAAACGTCCGGGCTGATAACCTTTGAGTTTCGATTCAGGAATTTCCGCAAAAAGCGTACGGATTTCATCGAAAACTTTAATATATGTTGACGGATTAGAATGAGTTCCGCGTCCAATCGGCGATTGATCAATGTCGATCATTTTGTCCAATAATTCAAGTCCGTCAATTCGTTTATGTTTACCCGGATTGCCCAATCCTCTGTTCAAATCACGATTTAATGCCTCCACCAAAATATCGTTCACTAATGAACTCTTGCCGCTGCCGCTTACGCCTGTAACACAAACAAACGCGCCGAGAGGAATTTCAACGTCGATTTTTTTTAAGTTGTGATGCGACGCTCCGCGCACAATAATTTGATGTTTAACGTCAATTTTCCGTCTCTGCTGCGGAACAGGAATTGATTCTTCGCCGTTCAAATATTTTAACGTTAATGAATCAAAGGGCGAAGATAAAGGTGAAGAACGGCGGACGGCAATCGGCGAATCCAACGTTTTCGGCGTTTCCGGTAATTTTGTTTCCGATAATTCGGTTTCCGATAATTCCGGTATTTTCAGTTTTTTTGTACTTTTTTTAACTGTCCGGTTTTCCTGTTTCAAATAAGAACCGGCTGAATTTGTTTCGGAATTTTTTATTATTAATTTCCCGTTTTCCTTTGCTAATTCAACAGCATGTCCGCCGTGAACACCTGGACCGGGACCGAAATCGACCAGCAAATCGGCGGCGTGCATGGTGTCTTCGTCATGCTCAACAACAATTACCGTGTTGCCGAGATCACGAAGACGTGCAAGTGTTGCAAGAAGCCGGTCGTTATCGCGCGGATGTAAACCGATTGACGGTTCATCTAAAATGTACAGGACACCGACTAAACCGCTGCCGATCTGACTTGCCAATCGTATTCGTTGCATTTCACCGCCGGAAAGTGTCGGAGCAGTTCGTCCCAACGTCAAATATTCAAGACCGACATTCACCAGAAAACCAAGCCTGTTACGAATTTCTTTCAACGCTTCAGCGGCAATCTTTTGACCGGATTCGGAAAGATTCAAACCGGTAAAGAATTTTTGTAATTGGTTGATCGGCAAGTTGCAAAGTTGCGGCAACGTCAATTGAGTCGGCAGATTTTTAGGAATACTTTCATTCTTTTGCGATTTTGAGTTACAATTTTTCGCTTTCCATTCTTCATTATTTGTTTCGATTTTGAACGCCCGCGCCTGTTCGTTGAGCCGTTCGCCGTTACAGAAACCGCATGGAATAACGCGCATATATTTTTCCATTGCGAGACGCTGCATTTTACTTTTCGTTTCACGATATTGGGCAAGCATTTTCGGAATAATACCGTCGTAAGGTCCGCCCCACTTATGACCGTTTGCACCGTTTCGCCAAGTGTACGTAATATGCAGATCGCCGGTTCCCCAGAGAATTGCCCGCTGAATTTTCGGATCAAGTTCTTCCCACGCTGTTTCAAGAATAGTGTGAGACTGTAATTCGTACATTTTTTCGAGAGTTTCCGCAACACCCTGAAAAATGTGCCGGCGCCAACGTCCAAGATCACGCCATTTTCCAATGGGAACAATACAACCTTGTTGAAACGATTTTGAAGGATCAGGAATCAACAGTTCGGGATCAAACGAATGAATTTCGCCTAAACCGTCGCACTTTGGACATTTTCCGCGCGGCGTGTTGAAACTGAACAGTTGAGGACTCGGCGGTTCAAAACTGAGACCGCAATCAGTACAAGCATATTTTGCCGAAAATTGAAAATCAGTAACAGATAATGGAAAACCGGAAGATTCCTCTTTCGGTTTTTTCGGTTTTTTTACATTTTTCTGTTGCTTAAAATTTCCAGTAACCGAATTTCCGGCAACGTTTGTAACGGTTTCTCCTGATTTCAATTCTTCGGTAACGATCATATTGCCTTCGCCAACCGCCAAGGCGCGTTCAACCGTTTCGGCGAGCCGGTTTCGTCCTGAATCGCCGGATTGTGTAACGCGATCAATGACGACTTCAATATCGTGACGCATTTGACGGTCAAGTTTCAGATCATCGGTTAATCGTATGATTTTCCCGTCAACTCTTGCACGAATATAACCTTGCCGTAACAGATCGGCGAAAAGGTCTTTAAATTCGCCTTTTTGACCGCGAATGACCGAAGCCAAAATGAGCAGCCGCGTCCCTTCGGGAATGGTTTCGATTCGGTCAATAATTTGCTGCCGAGTTTGAGCGGTAATAGGCTTGCCGCATTTCGGACAATAACCGGTTCCAACTCTGGCAAAAAGAACACGCAGAAAATCATAAATTTCTGTAATTGTTCCAACGGTGCTTCGGGTATTTTGTCCGCCGGCTTTTTGTGAAATGGAAATGGACGGACTCAAACCAATAATCTGATCGACGTCCGGTTTGGGTAATTGTCCCAAAAATTGCCGTGCGTAACTCGAAAGACTTTCAACATAACGCCGCTGCCCTTCAGCATAAAGTGTGTCAAAAGCAAGCGAACTCTTGCCCGAACCGCTCACTCCCGTAAAACAAATCAATTTGTTACGCGGCAGAACAAGATCAACGCTGCATAAATTATGCTCCCGCGCACCTTTGATAATTATATCGGACATTTATTTATTGTTTTGAAAATCTTTTAAAAACCTTCGGCTCGCCATTTATCGGTAAGACCGAGTCTTGCAAGCATTGATCAATTATTTTTCCCATCGTTATTACCTCCTGATACGAACAAGCATAATTCGTAATATTTATAGAGATTTTACTCTAATGCTGTTGCAAATTCATCTAACGAAACACAAGTCAACGCTAAATCCGTTAATTCATCTAATTTAGCAATATCTTGAATTGAACTGATTTTATTCTGAAGCGACATCGAAGGCGATTCCAAACGACATGATAGAATACGGATAATTGCTTTGGCTTCACCTTCGGCTTTACCTTTGGCTTCACCTTCGGCTTTACCTTCGGCTTTACCTTCGGCTCGCCATTTATCGGTAAGACCGAGTTCTTGCAAGCATTGATCAATCACTTTTCCCATAATTACCTCTTGAAATGTTTTGCGATTTGCCCCTGCGATCACATCAAGGTAAGTCTCAAGGACGGAATCTTTACCATGTTTTGCTGCTACAGTTATAAGACGGCATAATCGGGCAGCGGTTAATTCTTTATTCAAATGGGTTAGCCAAATATTTTCGTCTTCCGCTAACTCACTTGAAACCACCATTTGCGTTGGTCCCATATCGTGTTCAACGCCATAAATACCGTTTTGGTTTGATGTTACAGTGTAACGATTTGACAGATAATCCAACAACTTATACGGATGTTGTGAAGCGACAATCGTTACAGAAATATCGGTATCATCAATTTTATTCTGGAAAGCGTAAAACAGTTTATAGGCGAGTGTTTTTTGATAATCGTGGAGATCAAGGGAATCATCGGGACTTTTGTATTCAAAAACGTTGTGGTTTTGAAAAATTCGGGCGATATTTTTATCAATAACAACATCTTTGAGTTTTTTGATGATAAGGCAATCAATTCGTAACGATCCGCTTGTTAATTGATGTTCATCTTGAAACTCCAACACATCCCGATACTCATTAAGTTCGAGTTTCATTGCTTCACAAAATGCCGGATGCCACGATGTTTTTGCCATAACCTTAATGCTCTGATTTTACCCGATTCCTGCCGGATTATCAATACGCACCTTAATTTTACAACAAATCTTAGTTTTTTCAAGAGATACTTCAATGATTGTAAAAAACGTGAAGTAATGACTTATGGTCAATTTTTTTTCAAATTTTAGTCTCTCATTTCTCAAATTTTCATGCAGCCATAATGAAAAACTTTAAAATTTTCGAATATTTTGGACAATTGATTCATTTTATCCAGGACTTTACACAAATTTACACGAAAAAAAATTAGTGGACATTCGTGAAAATTTGTGGACAAAAAGAGTTTTTAGAAATTCCCTGTTGATCAATTTCCGGCGAGTTGTTTTAGGTCTTGTTCGATTTGGCGGATGTCGGTTTCTACTTTCCAATTGATTGTTGGCGAAATTGTTTCAAAGAATTTCTTTTGAGATTGGATTGCGGTTTCGTCGGATTGACGCAAGTTTTCGCTTTTGGTTTCGATAATCAAATGTAATTCTACGCCGTTTGTTTTTTCATTGCGAATCGCATAAACAAAATCAGGACTCGTTGTCCCGCCGGTGTAAGTCGGTAACGGTAATTTCACACTGCCTTTGGGTAACTTGCCGTAAACAATAAC
>JAIRLW010000035.1 GCA_031259095.1 Planctomycetaceae bacterium
TTGATGTAGAAGGTCATAAAGGCTCTGCAAAAACATTGCGAACATCCGATTATTATTATAGTACAATCAAATTGGAGAAGGAATATGAAGATGTTTTTCGGAGTTCTGTAAATGATATAAATCCAATAGGTTTTATTGGTCTGTTTGATATTCGTTCAGCAGGATTATTCGCGCCTTCTGGTTCTTATTGGGTTTTCAATTATCAAAAAATTAGTGAAGATATTTTTAAGAGACGTGTTGATCTTATTGAAATCAATGAAAATGATAGTATTATAAAATTTGTATTGCAAGCCAAGCCCAAAGAAAATCAACCATCGCCTGTTAAAAGTACGTTTTTTGTTGATATAAAACGAGGTTATACTCTCATCAAATTTGAAGATTTGCTTTTATCTCGCATTACAAATTCCCATGAGACTTCTTGGAAACAAATTAATAATCAATGGGTTCCTGTATCGTTTGTTTTTACTTCAAATCAGGGACTTTCAGCCGAATGGACTTTTGATTGGCAATCAGTTAATGAACCGATACCCAAAGATTATTTTGATCCAAACTCATTATCAGAAACAACAAACGCTTTATTTTCACTGGAATCAGATAACAAACCAATTAGAATTGGTATCATTGGAAAGGAGGTTACCTCAACAACAGACCAACCGGAAATAAAATATCCATACTTTCGTTCCATTTTAATCACAACCGGACTTATCCTTATTGTTATTGCACTTATCAAAATGGCTTATGACCGTTGGAAGAAAAAACATTAGCAAATGAGGCAACGTTTCAATTGGTTTCTATTTTTCATTTTTTAAAACCTTTCGTGTTTTTCGTGGTGAAAATAAAAATTAAGGCAAAAGAGAACAATTTGCGAAAATCAGCGTCATCTGCGGACTTCTCCCTTTCCCCTCAAAATAAAATTGACAACCAATTGACATTATTTTGCAGATTGTGATAATAGTCATCGATGTTGTTGTGTTTACTTTGAAGAAATATTTTTAACATTACCGAAGCACTTTGCCATGGTCGGGTACGGTATGAAAGAAAAGCCCGACATTTTTTATTTTCACAAAAGTGTCAAGGAAAACTATTATGACCACTCAAAATCAAACGTTAACCACTCAATCGGGAACTCCGGTTGCCGACAACCAGAACATTCAAACCGCAGGATCTCACGGTCCGGCGTTGCTCCAGAATGTTTGGCTCATGGAAAAACTCGCCCACTTCAACCGTGAACGAATCCCCGAACGGATCGTCCACGCCAAAGGAAGCGGCGCACATGGAACTTTAACGATCACTAACGATATCGCTAAATATTCCAAAGCAAAAATCTTTTCCAACATCGGAAAACAAACACCGATTTTTCTCCGTTTTTCAACAGTTGCCGGAGAGCGCGGCGCAGCCGATACTGAACGCGATGTTCGAGGATTTGCGATCAAATTTTACACTGAAGAGGGCAATTGGGATCTTGTCGGAAATAACACTCCTGTTTTTTTCATCCGCGACCCGCTCAAATTTCCAGACTTCATTCACACGCAAAAACGCGATCCGAAAACAAATCTGCGAAGTAACACTGCCGCATGGGATTTCTGGTCGCTCTCGCCTGAAACGTTACACCAAGTGATGATTCTTATGAGCGATCGCGGTATCCCGCAAAATTTACGGCAAATGCACGGATTCGGAAGTCATACGTTCAGCTTTTACAACGCTAAAAATGAACGGGTTTGGGTCAAATTTCATTTCAAGTCGCAACAAGGAATCGCCAACTTCACCAACACCGAAGCCGCAAAAATTGTCAGTACCGACCGTGAATACTCGCAACGCGATTTGTTCGACAACATCGCCAAAGGGAATTTCCCAAAATGGAAAATGTGCGTCCAGATCATGCCGGAAAACGACGCGAAAACTTACAGATTCAATCCTTTCGATCTCACAAAAACATGGAGTCAAAAGGATTATCCGTTGATTGAAGTCGGTATGCTGGAACTAAATCGAAATCCCGAAAATTATTTTGCCGAAGTAGAACAAGCCGCGTTTGATCCGGGAAATGTCGTGCCGGGAATCGGTTTTTCACCGGATAAAATGTTGCAAGGGCGGTTATTTGCCTATGCGGATGCACATCGTTACCGGATCGGCGTTAATTTCGAAAGTTTGCCGGTGAACGCGCCAAAATGTCCGGTGCACAACTATCACCGTGACGGCGCAATGCGTTTCGACAACAACGGCGGCGGAACGGTAAATTATGAACCCAATAGTTTCGGCGGTCCCGTTCAAAATAAAACGCTTAACGAACCGCCGCTCGATCTTGACGGAACTGCGTTCAACTTTGACCATCGTGAAGACAACGATTATTACACTCAACCCGGTGATCTTTTCCGTTTGCTTCCCAAAGAGGAACAAGATCGGTTGATGCAAAATGTTGCCGAATCAATGGACGGAGTGCCACAGGAAATTCAGATTCGTGCCGTCGCCCGATTCTATCAGGCGGAAAAATGTTGCGGACTTGGTATTGCGAAACACTTAGGTATTGACGAAAAAATAATCGCCGCTGAAGTGCAACGTCAACAGAAAAATGCCTGAAAATAAATAAATAAATAAATAAATGGGAACCTCTAAAAATTCGTTTTTAAGCACAGAATTATTTGTCCCCATTTGTCCTTAAAGTCCCTAACGTCTCTTCTGTCCTTAAAATTGTCTCTAAGGGACAGTAGGGACGATAGAGACGAATGATTTTTAAATCGAAGTTGTGTTTAGGAAAATGAATTTTTAGAAATTCCCTATCTCTTTTGTTTGAGTGTTTTATGTTGCTTGTAGTTAGACCATTGATTGGAGTTGTACCGCTTTACGATGAACCGCGTAACAGTTTTTGGATGCTTCCCGGTTACATGCAGGCGATAGAACATGCCGGAGGTATTCCGGTGATATTGCCGTTGACGGCGAATCCTTCGGTTCTCCGTCAATTAGCGAAACAGTTTGACGGATTTCTGTTTACCGGCGGTCAGGACGTCGCGCCGGAACTCTACGGCGAACAACCGGCAGATTGTTGCGGTGCGGTGTGTCCTGAACGTGACACGATGGAAAAAATGTTGTTGGAATATGTACTGAAATTCGATAAACCCGTTTTCGGAATTTGTCGCGGTATTCAATTTATAAACGTTTTTTTAGGCGGAACGCTTTATCAGGATATTCCGTCACAGTTTCAAACCGAAACCGCCATTCAGCATTACCAGCAACCGCCGTATCATAAACCGGTTCATTCTGTCACCGTCGAACCGGAATCTCCTTTGTTTCCTATTCTTCAAACCAGCGACATTACGCTTAATACGCCCAATTCGTCTAATACATTCAATCTGTCCAATAAACCGTTTAATATTCCGGTCAATAGTTTTCATCATCAAGGGATTCGCCGATTGGCTACGGAGTTGAAATCAGCGGCTTATGCGTCGGACGGTCTGATCGAAGCGGTTTATCATCCCGACAAACGGTTTGTTTTTGCCGTTCAATGGCATCCCGAATTGTCGTGGCAAACCGATTCAAACAGCCGGAAAATTTTTTCCTATTTTGTTCAACATTGTGGAAGGTAAAATGATGTTCCGTTTTTTGGAGTACAGTATTCTGATTCTGTTACTGACAACAGTTGTTTTCGCGGAAGAAACACCGTCAAGTAATACATCGCCGAATAATCCAACAGCGAATAATCCGTCGGCGAATGATCTTTCGGTAAACGATACGCCGATTCATGATACGCCGGAAAATAACGCGGTTCAGCAACTGATACAAAAACTTGGCGATGACAGTTATGTCGTCCGTCAACGTGCGGAAGCGCAATTACTCCGAATTGGCGCGGGCGCATTTGCCGAACTTCAGCGTGCGAGAAATAATAAAGATATTGAAATTGCTCGTCGTGCAGAACGACTTCTTACCCGATTTGAACATCTTTTTTTGGCGTTGGAAGATCGGTCGCTCCATTTTTGGATTGCTCAATATGCTTTTAATACGAATATTACCGAAAAGGCTGGAATATTATGGATTCTTTCCCGACCATTTTATGACGCTCCAAACGGTGAAGGACTTCAAACACTTTGTCGTGTTGTCCGTTTTGATACGGAATATTCACTTCGCGCTGAGGCGGCGAAATGCCTTATCGCGTTACCGCCGTCTATTTCCTCCAAGCAACGAAAATGGTTTCGGACGATTCGGGAGACGCTTGCCAATGCCGGCAACGATTATTTGTTGCAATTAGTTGCGGAATTTGCCCAACTTCGTTGCGAGTTGGACGATTTGAAAGACGCCGCCGAAAAAAAATCTCAGAGCGACGCCAAACAGACGAAAATACCGGTCAACTATCCTGTTACGCCGAACGTGGACAACTCTATTCGTCAACGTGTTCTGCAACTGACTGACCGTGTAGCGGAATTTCAATCTAAGCCGGAAAACAGTGTTTTTCAGTCCGGCAACATGAATGATATTCTTTTGTTTTACGCTTTGGCGGAACTTCAAGACCTTTCCGGTTTGACAGTGGAACGTGATCGGAGTATTCAAGCGGCGTTGGCGGTTCGTACCGAATCGTCGGGCAACGAACATCCGCTTAGAATGCTACGCGATAAAGAAGTGATCCAACCGTTTTATGATCATTTTGCGGTTGGACGTGTTTTGAAACAAAAATTCCGTCTTAATTGGGCGTTGCGGCATTTCCAACTGGTTAGCGAGAAAAGCGATCATCTTTTGTTGAAAATCAACGCCAACACTCAGGCTGCGGAAACCTTGATTTTTTTGCGTAATTATTCAGAAGCAACCCGTCATTTCGACAACGTTATTGAACAGGTTGGCGGCAGTGAGTATGGGAAAATGTTCAATAATGCGAAACAACTTTCTGTCCGATACCATGCGGATCGATTACTTTGTCTTGCTCAGGCTGCTGCTGAAAAAGAAGATTGGTCAAAAGCGATGGAATTAGTCAGACAAGGTTTGGAAAACGATTCTTTCGAGGTTGATCTTCTGATACTTGGCTATCAACTTTCCGATACTGATCCAATATTTCGTGAAGAATTGAGACCAAAAATTGACAGAGCGTTACAACAAATCGAGCGAAACCTTCATCAACAAGCGGTTGAGCCGGAACGTCGTTCTTGGTTGGTTGCCCAAACCTGTAACGAAGCGGCATGGCTTCTTGCCGGAACAAACGGCGATTATGTTTCGGCGTTGGCGTTAATTGAATCTGCACTCAAGGTGGAGCCGGAAAACTGTAATTGGCTGGACACGTTAGCCCACGTTTATTTTCTCGGCAAACAATACGACAAAGCCGTTGAAACTCAAGAAAACATTGTCCGCCTCGCCCCCGAATCCGCTCTCTTCCGCCAATCACTAGAACGGTTCCGAAAAAAACTTGACGAAAAATAATGTAACGTTCTATTCGCCCTGAAAGGGCGGCAAGAGATGATAACGCAGTTGTTCGCATGAACTCCACAAAAAATAATCAACCGTTTTACACAATACAATATCCGTCGCCCTTTCAGGGCTAAGATTACGGTGTTTTTTATAAGTTTGATTTTTATTAATTTTCGTACTATTGATCAAGTTATTTTCGCGCGCTGCCTAAGGAGACCAATAATATTTGTAATATATCAGTGGAATTTTCCAAAACGTATTTTAACTGTTTCCGCAAACCTTATTTTCAACCTAATTTTTCCGAACGATTGTTTAAAACAACCTCAGTAGCAATAAATCC
>JAIRLW010000075.1 GCA_031259095.1 Planctomycetaceae bacterium
TGAGGAATGAACGGGACAGTGAACAGCCGCTTACATGTTTCCGTAAATCCTTTTTTAGTAAAGACTTACGAAAACACTGCGTCAGGTGTGCGACCTTTTGCCAAAAGGCTTTCACCTACGGTCGCGCGGCGATAGCCAACTTGACTCTGTGAACGGCAGGAAATCGAATAGCCCAACGGAAGGCAACACTAATTGCCGTCCATACACAGGGTCAAAGCCGGCTATCGCCGACCTCTTGATTTTCACTTGAAACCAAGTTATTTTCCTTTGCAATCGCGTTATTTTCTCAGGAAACCGAGTCATTTTCAGAGGAAAAAACGATCATTGTTGATGAAAGAACTGTAATCAATGCAATTACAGTTGCAATACAGCAGAAGGCAAACATGTTTGCGTGTCATATCGATTTGTTTTACGAAGATTTTGGTCGATACCAAGACAGAAATCGGCATAATTGACAACGTGAAAATTACCTAATTGCCGCTTAACGATTGAATCAATTCTAAAAGGAAAGAAATATCTTCAGGGTAAACTTCACCAATGGTACCAATACGAAATGTTTCTATATCAGAAATTTTACCCGGATAAATAACCACACCATTCGCTTTCAATCGGTAATAAAAATCCTCAAAGGAAAAATTCTCTTTCGGATACAAAAACGAAGTAATAATCGGTGATTGAAAGTCTTGCGGCAAAAATGGCGTATATCCGATTTTTTTCATTCCTTCGTAAAGTCTGCGTTCGTTTTCAACATACCGTTTATAACGTGCAGCAATTCCTCCTTCCTGTTCCAATTCAAGTAACGCTTGTGCAAAAGCACGAACAACATGGGTCGGCGAAGTAAACCGCCATTTTCCTTTGCCCTGATTCATTGTCTCCCATTGATCATAAATGTCCAGCGATAAGGTTCGTGCAATACCTTTTATTTGTTTCATTTTTTCTGTTTTGGCAATGATAAAAGCAAATCCGGGAACTCCTTGAATACATTTGTTGGCGCTGCTGATCAGAAAATCAATATTCAACTTTTCAACATCAATAGGAATACCGCCAAAACTGCTCATTGCATCAACCACAAGCAATTTATCAAAGGACTTAACTGTTTCGCTAATCTGTTCAAGCGGATTGAGTATTCCAGTGGTCGTTTCACAATGAACAAACGCAACATGAGTAATGGACGAGTCCGTTTGAAGTTTTTCCCGTATTGATTCAGAAGAAATCGGCTGTTCAATTTTTCCCCGAAGAACAGTGTACGGTAAGGCTGCCTTGTCTGCAATTTTGATCATCCGGTCTCCATAAACGCCGTTTGTTACAATTAAAAGATGGTCGGAGTTCCGAACCGTAGAATTTAATACCGCTTCGACAACATAAGTACCGCTGCCTTGTAACAGAACGGTGGTGAGATTATTCGGCGTTTCCGATGCAAGTTTGAGAAGTTTATCACGGATAACCGTTACAACTCCTTCATTATAGTCGGTATCCCATGTACACCAATCTTGAAGCATTACTTCCTTGACCGTTTGTGTTGTTGAAAGAGGACCGGGAGTCAGTAATAGATAAGGCGCTGTTTTGCCGGTTATTTTCTGTTCGATTTTCTCAATACAATCGGGTAATTCGGAGATATTATTCAAAACGTAATCCGCTCCCGCATCGAACATTCTTTTCGCAATATTCCGTTTTTTTATTTCAATTTTATCCGGCGTCGTTTGGATAAACTCTTCAAGACTCAACCCCAACTCACTACTTCCCTCAATAATTCCAATACTGAAACACCCGGCATGATAACCTTCCCGAATATCAGCAATCGTATCACCCACTTTAACAATTTTTTTAACCGAATCAATTTTTAACCGTTCCATATTACGAAAAATCATAAAGGGAGACGGTCTGCCGCCGGAAAATGTATCAGGAGTTTCCAAATGATCAACATGATATCCTTGCGCGGCAGCCTCGACACAAACAATTTGCATCATCGCTTCCGTGTAACCGGTTGTCGAACCAATCTTGATTCCCCGACCGCGCAATCGTTCCGCTGTTTCAAGTACATACGGAAGAGGTCTTGCAAATTCTCTCAATGTTTCAAAAAGATATTGTTCAAAATATTCGTTCATCTTGACAATATCCGATTCAAACCATTGCCTTGAATAATTTGTCAAAAACTGTTTGGTCATATCGGCGTCATTCATTATTGTACGAATATGATCGATTTTTGCTAAGCCCATTGATCGGCGTATCTGTGCCGTTGTTACATCCAAATGGAATTGCCTGAACATCCGAAGAAACGCCCCAACCGGTGCGAAACAGCCATAATCAACAGTTGTTCCCGCCCAATCCAGAATAACACATTCAATTTTAGTCATTTTACAATAAAATAGTTTTTGGTAACATTTATAACAACTGACCGTTTCAATTTCATTTTCGCAATAATTTTATTGAAACACTATCAGTTACAGGATAACGGAATTTATCAAGTCTATGATTCGTAACGGTCTATGTTAATTTTTGTAATATTTCTGTTGACTTGTTCGGAGCGAGAATGTTATTGACAGGTTTTGTTACGGATTCATGTTCTTTATACAGGAAATACCCAAACGAAATAAGAGAAAATAAAATAATGATACCGCTGGAAATATAAGCAAGGTTGATAAGAAAACTAAGTTGATTGAGATGATGCGAAAAAAAGTTTTTATAAAACAGGATTCCAATACTTCCCATGTATCCCATAGAATCAGCAATACAGATGAGAAAACCAACATTACATCGGCACCGAAACAAGGCAATCCAACGTTCAAAAAACATAATCTGATAAGTTGTATAGGCAATATATAAACAAAATCCGGTTAAAATCATCCACAAAATCGGATGAAGTTTTCCTAAAACGAAAAGAATTGTTACAACAACCATAAGTAATGAACCGGAAAGTACAATCAAAATATTTCCATAAAAAGCAATACGATTATTTTTGATTTGGATCATCAATGTTGTCAAAAGAAGAATTGCCAATGCGGAAGGAATTTCTGTTGTTGCTAAGAGTAGGGAACTTTGAGTATAACCGAGCTGTTCCCAGATTTCAACTGAAAAATTATCGCGGAAGTCCCGAAATAAACTAAGGGTCGTATAAACGGTTACTGTTAAAAAGAGCCCTGCTGTAAACGAACAAAGGAATATTTTTCGATCTGCCCGCGTCATGGGAACTCGTTCCGCCCGAAGAGCAATATCCTCTAAGGTCGGCGACGGAATTTTGGAGAGCAACCAAACTCCAAACAATAAAAACGGAACAAAAAGCAATCCAACCAGAAAAGGCATCCAAAATTCGGAAACCTGATATTGTTCTATTAAAAATTTGCCGATCCCTTTAGTAATACCGGAAGCCACAATTAAACTGGAAGTCATTCCCGCTCCCAAAAGTTCCGTGCATTTTCGTCCTTCCAAAAAGGAAAAGACAATTCCCCAAATCATTCCGAGAGGAAGCCCGTTAATAAAAATGAACAGAATATTGTACGGACGCGGAATAAAAGCAAAACAAAACAGAGACAACCAAGCAATTCCGATAAATAAGAGAATTATTTTGATCCTGTAACATGGTTTCAACTGAGAAACAAAATTGATTCCAATCAACTTGGAAATCATGTAACCAAAAACCTGACTCATAATCAGAATGATTTTATAATCAATTCCGCAATAGGACATGTTTGTAAACGTTCCGACAGATAATGGTTTTCGAAACGCATACATGCTCATATAAGTAATAAATGAAGCAAACATGCAATAAATAATGAATCGAATATTATCGCCTTTGCCGTTGGGCGAAGCAGTTTGAGAATAATCAAGACAAAATATATTCCTCATAAAAATCAAGTTTAAAAAGTGTTTTTATTAACGTTCACAAACTGGCGTGTTAACTTCCGCAAAAAGTCAGTACAATTTTTTATCATATTCGCGTATCATTATAATCTGAAATGTTAAGAAAATATTAAGATTGTGTTAAGATTGCGCTAAGATTTAAAATTTTTAGCGTTCACGAACAGTTATGATAAGTAGGCTGTCTATTTTTATTAACTACAGAGTCATTAGAGAGCAGTCCGCCGATTTTTGCCGATTATTCAGCGGAATTTCTGATACTGATTTTTAACTACGAAATACACGAAGGGACACGAAAATGATGCTTATTTTTTAAAACCTTTCGTGAACATTCTTGTTTTTTGTGGTGAAAAGATCTCAGTGAAAATAAAAAGAGGCATGTAGAAACTCCTTAGAATCAAAGTCCCTTATTCAAGTCCGCATTCCTAAAAACAGTTATTTGTTTTATAATATACCGTTTTCCTTTTAAAAACCTGTTTTATATTTTCGTTTAACTCTGCAATTTAAGGTGTTTTTACATTTCAAAAAACGATTTTCAAAGTGAAAGCGGTATAATAGATCAATGAAATTTCCGTGATCGGTTATTTTGTCTTAGTCCCGCAGGGACGAGAGGTGCATAACCGGCGGTGGAGCGAAGCGCAACCGCCGGAAAGTTCCGATCCGTAGGTTGCGCTGCGCTCCACCTACGATTATGCACTGCACACCCCTAGCGGGGTTAAAATGGAAATACAAATATTCCACTGATAGATTACGTTTTGTTCTTGCGGAAAAACTTGACGAAGTTTCTTTTATAACATAGAATAAATTCAATCGTTTGAAACTCAAATTTCTGCCAATTCAGTAGGAACACTGTAAACCAATTTATAGATGGAATTAGAAAATGAGCGCACCTTGGATTACGTATCGACCGGAAATTAAAGTCTTGGATTGTACTATCCGCGACGGCGGATTGGTGAACGGACATCATTTCGACGACAATTTTGTCCGAACCGTCTATCAAACCTGCCTTGATGCGGGAGTCGATTACATGGAAATCGGTTATAAAAATTCAGATAAAATCTTTTCACGGGATAAATTCGGAAATTGGAAATTTTGCCATGAAGAAGATGTTTGTCGGGCGTTGGGGAATATTGTGGACACGGTTAAACTGGCGGCAATGATTGACGCCGGACGTGTTGACTGGAAAAACGATGTGTTACCGCGCGATCGAAGTATTTTTACAACAATGCGCGTCGCGTTTTATGTTCATCAACTTTCCGAAGCGGTTGACATGATTCGTGACGCTCATGACAAAGGTTACGAAGTTTGGGCAAATCTGATGGCGGCTTCCACCGCCAAAGAAATAGAAATCGATCAGGCGCTGGAAATTTTAGCACAAACACCCGCATCCGTTTTGGTGGTGGTGGATAGTTACGGTTCGATGTACGCCGAAACCATTGAACATCTGGTCAAAAAATATCTCCGTTTCGGCAAAGAAAGCGGCAAGGAAGTTGGAATCCACGCTCATAATAATCAGCAACTCGCGTTTGCCAACTCTATCGAAGCGATCATTCATGGCGCAAACCGTGTTGATGCTTCTATTGGCGGGCTTGGACGCGGCGCCGGTAATTGTCCGATGGAACTTTTGCTTGGTTTTCTGCGGAATCCAAAATTTAAACTCCGACCCGTTTATGCCGCTTTAGATAAAATTATTGTTCCGTTACGTCAACAAATTGATTGGGGTCCGGCGCCGGAATACAGTATTACCGGACAAATGAACCAACACCCCCGCGCCGCCATCGAAACACGTGAAAATTTGGAATTACGCGATCATTATCTCGAATTTTATGACCGGATCGTCAGTGAAAGTTGATCGTTCTTTTGTTCCTAATATCCCAGTCGTCCCTAAAGTCCCTTTTTTTAGGGACAATAGGGACTCATGGGACAATTATCAATTAATTAATCAAAAATTTACCACATTACTAAACTAAAAACCAATGCCTTTATCGATTATCAATGGTCGAGTTATTGATCCGAGTCAGCAGATTGACCGGATTTGTAATCTTCGGATTCATGACAGTAAAATTATTGCGTTGGATGTTCCGCCGAGCGATGACGATGTGATTTTTGACGCTGCAGATAAAATTGTTACACCTGGTTTGATGGACATGCACGTTCATCTCCGCGAACCCGGATGTGAGGAAGATGAAACAATTGAAACGGGTACCAAAGCCGCGATTTATGGCGGTTTTACGTCGATTGCCTGTTGTCCGAACACGGTTCCGCCGATTGATTCTCAAGCGACGGTCGAGTTTATTCAACAGCAGGCGGCACGAAGTAAAAATTGCAACGTTTATGTTATTTGTTGTATCAGTAAAAATCGGGAAGGCAACGAGTTGTCGGAACTTGGTCAGTTATTTGAAGCCGGTGCGGTGGCGTGTAGCGATGACGGTTCGCCGGTTGAGGATGCCGAATTAACACGTCGGGCGTTTGAATATTGTCTGATGTTCGATAAACCGCTTTTGAGTCATCCCGAAGTAACTTCGCTCACGAAAGGCGGCGTGATGCACGAAGGAATGGTTTCACTGTTGCTCGGTTTACGCGGAATGCCGGTTGCTGCCGAAGATGTGATGGTGGCGCAAGATATTACGTTGGCGGAAATTACGGGTGGTCGTCTTCATGTGATGCACGTTTCGACCGAAGGAGCCGTTTCCGCAATCCGTCGGGCAAAACAACGCGGTATTCGTGTAACAGCCGAAGTTACGCCGCATCATTTAACTCTGACCGACGAAACGCTTAAATCATTCGATTCAAATTTCAAAATGAGTCCGCCGCTCCGAAGTCGTGAACATGTAGAGGCTTGTATTGAAGGGTTACGGGATGGAACGATTGACGTGATTGCGTCCGATCACGCCCCGCACGCCGCTGAAAAAAAAATGCGGGAACTCGATCAAGCTCCGTTTGGCGTTATCGGATTAGAAACTTCTCTGGCAGTGATCATTACAAAATTGATTCGACCCGGTATTCTCGACTGGTCAACGGTTATCGAAAAAATGTCGCTCAATCCGGCAACAATTCTTAACATTCCGAAAGGAACGTTACAAATCGGAGCAGATGCTGATATTACGGTGATTGACCCGGAAGTAAACTGGACAGTCAATGTTACCGGTTTCCATTCGAAGAGTCGAAATTCACCGTATCTTGGTTGGGAATTGTTCGGCAAAGCCCACGCCGTTTTTGTTGCGGGAAAACGACGCCTTTAACACAACACGGCTTGAAAGGTCATTATTTAGTAATTATTCAGTGGATTCATTAAAAGTTTGTCAACATCAGATAAGCGAGCCCTTCGCCGAAGGGTCGCGCCGGTTGCTATCAATTCAAACGGACAGGTTCCCCCCCATCACTTGCCCATTTTAATATTTGATTTTTTGCCAAAAACATTGCCAAAAATCCGACCAAACATTTTACAAAATTTTCCATCATGATACTCCTTATTTTCTAAGGTTTTACTGAAATAATTGCGAAACGTTGCCGAAAAAAACGGCAAAAAAGCATATCGCAATCGAATCAGATTCACCGTTTACGCCGAATCAGACAAAATTGTCAAGCAAAAAATTTTCTTTTTTGACAGATTTCCGAAAAAATTCCCAGCGTTCACAGGCTGGTTATTAATTTAGGTCAACAAAAGGCAGGCAATCCTGTTTCCCGAAAGTCTTTCAGGAGAAATAATAAATAATCACCTAACTCTATTGAAGGCTATTGCCTTTGCCGGCATCCGGTTATAAAATCAATGAACATTTTTAACCGTAAATTCCGCCTTGCCATTTCCAAAATTTTTCCTTTCCAATTTTCCATTTTTAATTTCGATGTTACCGATTCTGAAAAACGACGAAATCGCACCGAATATTTTTGAGATGGTTGTTGAACATCCGCGCTTAGCGCAAAAAGCGCAGCCGGGACATTTTGTGATTGTTATGTCGGATTCCGAAGTGAGTGAACGGATTCCATTGACCATTGCCGACTTTGACCGTAAGGCAGGAACAATTACGTTAGTTATTATGGCAATCGGAACTTCGACGAAAAAATTGGTTCGGTTGAAAGCGGGTGAACAACTTTCCGCGATGATTGGACCTCTTGGTCATGCGAGCGAGTTGGAACATTTTGGTACGGTGGTGATGGTTGCCGGAGGAGTTGGAACGGCGCCGGTGTACCCGATTGCCCGTGCTTTACGGGAAATGGGTAATCGGGTTCTTTCGATTCAGGGAGTCAGAACGAAGGAACTCCTTTTCTGGACAGAAAAACTTTCAGCAGTCAGCAATGAACATATTATTACAACCGATGACGGAAGTGCGGGACGAAAAGCATTGGTGACCGAACCGCTTCGGGAAATTCTCGAAACGGAAAAAAATAAAGCCGGTTGCGTTTATATGATCGGTCCGGCAATCATGATGAAATTCTGTGCGAAAACAATTGCGCCGTTTGGCGTGAAAGGGATTGCCAGTTTAAACAGTGTGATGATTGACGGAACCGGCATGTGCGGCGGTTGTCGGGTGAAAATTGGTAACGATACAAAATTTACCTGCGTGGACGGTCCCGAATTTGACGCATCGCTCATCGATTGGGACATTCTGTTGACTCGCCAAAAAATGTATTGCGAAGAAGAACAATGTTCTTTAAATCATTATCAGTATAACCAATAAACAGTTACGAAAAATATAAATCACAATAGGGAACTTCTAAAAACTTATTTCTTCACCAACTAACATTGACCGAAATCGACTAAAATCGATTTTAGTCGATTTTGGTCGATTTTGATCGATCAAAAAATGAGTTTTTAGAAGGCGCCAATAATAAACCAATAATAAAAATGACGCAAGTTGGTATTTTAATGGGCAGCGACAGCGATTGGCAAAAAATTAACGGTGTTGCTAAGGCGTTGGACGAATTTGGCATTCTGTATGAAGTCGAGGTGATGAGTGCGCATCGAACGCCGGATTTGGTCAAACAATATGCCGAAGAAGCGGCGGAACGCGGTATTTTGGTGATTATTTGTGCGGCGGGCGGAGCGGCTCATTTGGCTGGCACGGTTGCCGCGCACACCACGCTTCCCGTAATCGGCATTCCCGTAACAACCGAACTTTCCGGCGGTCTTGATTCCTTACTCTCCACCGTTCAAATGCCGGGCGATATTCCGGTCGCCACCGTTGGAGTCGGCGCAGGAGGCGCACGCAACGCCGGAATTCTTGCCGTCCAGATTCTCGCTCTCCAGAATCCAATATTAAAACAAAAATTAATCGATTTCCGAAAAAGTCTCGTTATAAAAATATCCGAAAAAAATGAAAAATTGAAAAAAATCATAATTATTCAATAGAATTTTCCTGACTATTTCATCTTTTTGAGGGGTATGTCAACAATCAAGAGGTAGGCGATGTTTCGCCAAAATTTTTTAGTTAATACTGGATTTTTGCAAAGTTGTGTTTCACACTGTAAATAAAAGATTTTGATTTATTAAAAACGTCTGATTTTACCATATTATTGCATTAAATATTATATTTCTTAAATCGTTCTAAAAATCAATATGCTGAAAAATAAAAGATTTCATGAATATGGTTTCAATAATATTTGCAAATTTTCGTTTCATAATGTGCGGAAATTGAGTAAAATTGGACTATAAGTCCTTTTGATATAACTAGTTATAAATTTTGCAAAAGTCCAGTTTGTATTTTATGGCAACGAATCATTACAAATTTTAATTTATTTACTAGTAAAATTATCTGAATTGAACATGGTAATCCTTTCTTAAAGGGTTATGAAACGGCTACACTTTTTTCAAGAGCTGTAGCCGTTTTTTTTATTAAAATCAGGAGCGGCACTCTCACCTGAAAACGATAGAATATCTACATTAAAAGGGAGATTTTCCCCCATTAAATGTGGGAATTTTAGAGGGAGTTAAGACCTTAAAAAATCCTAAATACAGAAATAAAAAGAAGAGTAATATATCAGTGGAATTTTTATTTTGTGATCAACTTCATGATATTTTTCCTACGCCCTGAAAGGGCAATATAAGCCAGCCCTACCCAACGGGTAGGGTTCAAAGTACCCACACAATTTC
>JAIRLW010000078.1 GCA_031259095.1 Planctomycetaceae bacterium
TACGGCAATCTGCCCGGAAAACCGGAAACCCAAGCAATTGCCGAATCCCTGAAACGGGCAACAGATGGAACATTCGGCGATCATCTCTGTAATGTCCTGCAACAAGTCAAAACCGCTAACTTGGTCAGGCAACAAACATTGGATTTAACAACAAATATTACACGATATTGTATCTGGACAAGCAGTCTTAATTCAGATGAAGTTGTTCAGTCTATTACAAAAGTTTTCACAGGAACGGAGGGTCTTGAAATGCAAACCACCATTAAACAAGGATTTATACAAGAAGCATTTGAAAGCGGCGAAGCAAAAGGTAAATTAGAAGGACGTGTCAACACGATCCTAGACCTTCTGAGCGATAAATTCGGGCAAGTACCCAAAAATATTGTTGATGCGCTGAATCAACGCACTGATGAAATCGCGTTAAGATCGTTGGCTGTCCATGCCGCAAATTGTTCGTCGTTAGATGATTTTGCCGCCGATTTGTAAATTGCTAACGATTCTCGGTTTAATCATCAGGTGCGCAATATTTTTTTGCAAAAGCGATGTTTCGTCCGAAACATCGCTTACTTCGTGATTTTTTGTGTTTTTGTTCATTATTGTCCGCACTTCTTGATTACGGACGCAAATAATGTTTCAATAATTTTAAAACAATCCGGTTATTTACGCACGTCATTTATTCTATTGGGTTTATCGTATCCGATGAAATTTCCTAATTTTTTTACGACCTTGCTTTGGGGCAATCTTCTGCTGATTGGTTTGATTCTTGGTTTTGGATTCTGGCACATCACGCATGAAGTGAACCGGCATACCGAAAAGTTTTCAAAACAATTTCAGCAACAATTGCTTTTAATGGTTCGGGATAAACTTGAAGAATCATGGACGGACGCGGGAAAAATTATTGAACAATATTGTCGTTCTTATTCCAAGATACCGGAATTTCGTTTGACTATTGTTGATACCGAAGGCAATGTTCTTGGCGATTCGGAATATCCCGCCGAAAAAATGGAACGACATCACACCGAACAACATCCCGAAATTCATAACGCCTTAACCGGTCAGCAATCGGAATCGCTTCGGTTCAGTCAAACGAAACGAATTCATTACCGATACATTGCCGCTCCAGTTCGATTTAAGGGAAATATTGTTGCGGTTGTTCGTGTAGCATTTCCGGTTGCCAATCTTGTGGAAGATCAACGTAACGTTTTTTATGCGGTTTCCACCGGTTTTATGCTCATGCTTTTCGCTGCCGTTGTTCTGTCGATGTTTTTGAGTTGGCTATGGTATAAACCGTTACGTTTAATTAGTTCTTCCGCCCAAAAGATTGCGGAAGGAAATTTTGAACCGATTACGGAATTATCGACGTCGCGTGAACTTGTTCAATTAGTGGACGCGATCAACCGAATGCGTAACACGGTTGCGTCCCAACTTGAAACAATTTCACGCCAACAGGAACGGCTTCAAACAATTTTATGTCATCTTCCCGATGCGGTCTTTGCGTTAAATTCATCGGATCAGGTTGTTTATTATAATGAGTCGGCAAAAGCAATGTTTGAACTTCCGCCGCCGGCGAATCCTGTTCCAATTCAACATTTGTTACGATATGCGTCTGTTCTGGATTTTTATTTTCAGGAACAAAAAAAGGAACCGGCAATCGTTACGCCTGAACGTATTGATCTTAAATTCCGCGACAAAAAACGTTCATTGGAACTTGAAAAAATCAACATATCGGGCGAAAACGATAGTAACGAAATTGCTATTCTGCTGATTATCAACGATCTGACGGCAATGATGGAAACGAATCGGATGAAAACTAATTTTGTTGCCAATACGTCGCACGAATTGCGGACGCCGTTGACAACAATTCGTGCGGCGTTGGATAATATTGCCGACGGTGTTTGTGATGCGCCGGAAATGTTCAGAGCGGTTTTTGAAATTCTTGACCGTCATGTTTCGCGTTTGGAAGCGTTGACTGATGATCTTCTTTCGTTACACAACGCGGAACAAGAATCGTCTCCCGCGCGTTTGGAAACAACCACAATTAACGAACAAAAACAATGGATTGAAGAGTTGTTTCATCCGAAAACTGTTGAAAAAAACATGGAACTAATCATTGAACCGAACGCGCCGGAACAAGATATGTTGACTCGTCCTTTTCTGATTGATACGAAACGTCTCGGACTTGTGTTACAAAATCTTGTCGATAACGCCGTTAAATTCACACCGGAAAACGGCAAGGTTCATTTGATTTTTTCGTTTGAAGAGGAACGGACGCTTGTTGTTCAATGTAAAGATACCGGTTGCGGCATTGCTTCGGAAGAACAATCACGAATTTTTGAACGTTTTTATCGGATTAAACCTCGTAACGGAATCCGTGTTTCGGGAACAGGATTAGGACTTGCCATTGTCAAGCACGCTGTTGAACGTCTCGGCGGAACCATCACTCTTGTGAGCCAACCCGGTCAAGGCAGCACTTTTACCGTACAAATTCCCGTCGATTTGATAACTTCACTACAAAAATTTTGTTAATAGTTTTAAAATTCGGCGAAGCGATTCAATATAAGGTAGGCGATCCTTTCGCCGAAGGGTCGCGCCGGTTGAGATGTCATTGACGCCAAAAGGCAATGCCCATCCTACCGCGTAATTGTTTATTTTGTTATTATTATTATTATTATTATAACCATATTGTAAATTCGTTATATTGACCAGTCAACTAACCTCAAATTTCAAAATAATCAGAAAACAGACAATTATTCGATATTTTATCCAATGAAACGTTTACAGTTTTTTTTGACTTATTTGAATTTTTTTATTTCGGGAATAGTTGTATTTTGTACATTTTTTGTTTTGGCATTGGCGGCGTCTTATTTGCCGTTGACGTGGGACGAAGGAATGATGAATGAACGTTCCGCGAATTTATCGTTTTGGTTTCAACGGGTTTTACAACAAATTCCGTATGTTCAAAAAAATGTTCCGGCTTGTCCCGAATTGGAGAATGTTCGTGAAACAGATTCTTTAGCATTATTGTTTTCAAAATGGAGTCTTGAAAATTATTGTTATACGGAGGAAGGACATCCGCATTTTCCGGTGTTTCTCAATGCAATCGGTCAGGCGATGGCTCCGACATTGTTACCGGAAATCGTACAATTTCGTTTCGGTTCCCTCGTTTTTTTTTCACTCGCCATCGGCGCAGTATTTTACCGTTTGCAACAAGAATTTGATTCTGTAACAGCAATTTTCGGCGTTGTTTCAATTTTATTGATTCCACGTTTGTTTGCCCATGCACAAATTGCGGCTTATGATTCGGCATTGATGGCGGCATGGCTTTTTAGTTGGGTATTCTTTCCATACGTTTTGAAATCCGGTTGGGGTGCATTCGGATTCGGAGTTGCGGTCGGTTTAACAACCGCGTCTAAATTTTCAGGTTGCGGCGTTTTGTTGCCGCCGGTTTTGTGGTTGATTGTCCGTTTGATCCGTGATCGGTTTGTTGCCGATAAAAACCGGTTATGCGTTCACGTCCTGTTGAAACAAATTTGTCTAACAACCATTGTTGCATTGTTCACTTTTTGGCTTTTTTGTCCGCGTCTTTGGCCTGATTCTGTAACAGGAATATATCAATATTTTTATTTGAACACACACCGGACACTCAATATTGCCGTTCTTTTTTTCGGCGAAATGTACAATCTGACTCATTCATTGCCTTGTTACAATACACTTGCATGGACGGCAATTACTGTACCAATTGGATTGTTGATTCTTTTTTTTACGGGTTGTATCACGATTATTCGTGATAAAAATAAACGATGGTCAGGTTTTTGGCTTTTTCTGAACATGTTTTCCTTACTTTTTCTTCGGTCATTGCCGAACACACCGGTTCACGACGGTGTTCGGATGTTTATTTCGGCGTTCCCGTTTTTGGCAATGATTGCCGGAATCGGAGCCGCCGCTCTTTGGAACAAAATATCCGACAATAAAATATCTTGCAACGTAAAAAGAACAATTAACCAAAACAATTTATGGACGAAATTATGCGTTTTATTGATTTATGTTGCAAGTTTATTCAATATATTTTGGTATGCTCCGCAGTGGTTATCATTTTATAATTTAGCGATTGGCGGTTTACAGGGGGCTGTTCGTTCCGGCATGGAACCGACTTATTATTGGGACGGTTTTGACGATGAAGTTATTCAATGGCTGCGTGAAAATACGGAATCCGGCGATAAAATTGCGTTTAGCGTTCATTCTCCGGAAACACTTTCTTTATACTTTTCTATGAAAAAATTTCAGATTCCGTTTGAAATTCCTCCTGTAACAACAACGTCTGATGATCTCCAAGCGCAAGGTTTTCGTTATTATATTCTTCAACGTCGTCCCAGCGGTGAATTTGAACGGGACAAGCAATTGATTGAACGGAAAAAACCGGTGTGGATAAAAACGATTCGCAAAAACGGTTGGGGCGCGTGGAATCTTAATACTGTACCGATTATTGAGATTTACGACATTTCACGGTAACGGTCTATTTTTATTAATCCTATCACGAGATAATCGCAATAAAAAAAATTGCCGGACGAGTTGATTACCTCCTTCAAGGCGAAAAGGCATTAAATATTCCGATACGGCAACGTCGAAACGAAATCCACATACTACAAGGCATTTTTCACAAGGGCTTCACAAAATTATCATCGACAATCTTGTTCCACACACGAACCGCAAATTTTGTTACCGCCCAATCGGCGAACATTGGCGGCGGTTCACACCAACGGGATTCGACCCCGTACCTCCAGAACCTCAATCTGACGCTCCCCTTTGAGTATGGCTTGTTCCACAATGAACCCGTCGCAGAATACATCTGATTTATCACGGAGGCTCAATCAAATGCGCCTGCGGTAAGAACAAGGTAATTGTGTAATATATCAGTGGAATTTTTCAAAACGTCTTTTAACAGTTTTCGCAAACCTTATTTTCAACCTAATTTTTTCCTAACAAAACAACCTCA